>JAHIZQ010000239.1 GCA_018814505.1 Candidatus Omnitrophota bacterium | reverse complement strand
TGCCGGCATAAAGTTTTGTATAAATATAGTAATAAAAAAGGTTGGGATACTCCTGAACTATCGCTATATTGTACTCTTTGGCAAGCTCTCTCAAAAAAGAGTAGAAATCTACTGCTTCTATATGCCCTTTTTTGAACTTTATACTCTGCGCGACAAGTTCTGTCATAGCTTCTTTGGGCATTTTTTTACTTATAACGTCAATATAATTTGTCCGTTCCTGGTCAACAATATCAAAATCTATTTTACCTTCATATTCCAAAGTTTGAAGAAGCCTTCCGAAATCTTCATATTCTTTTATGTTAACGTTGTTCGTTTCAGCCGTTTTTTGCAAATATTCGGCATATTTACTTAATTCGGTGTCCTTATCCTTTTCCTTAAACGCTCTTATCTTGGAATCCAAATCACGCAGTTTTGGCGAATACACTATTGATTTAAGCCGAGTTGTTATAGTACGCGTATCTTTGAGGTAAGTTTCGATTTGTGATTTGTATGAATATACGTCAGTAAAAGCTTTAAGATTTTCTATATAATATTCTCTTGTTTCCGCGCCGAAGATATTACCCGTATAGTCAGAATTTATGGAAAAAAATTCTGCTCCGGTAATTTCCCCTTTTTTCATGAAATATGTAGCAACTTCTTTTCTGATTTCCGCGTCGGGAAAAGCTCTAAACCAGGCAGTATCAACTATGCCTTCCGCGCCTTCAACGGAAATCATATCAATTCCGTTTTCTTTTGTAACCTGGTCGAGTATTTTATTTATGTTGGACTGCGCTTCGAAATTACAATGCGCGTCTTGTATGTGCACGATAACTTTACCTGTGCTTCCGGAATATTTTGACTTTATTGTACCGGAATCTATCGCTATACCGATATCGTCTACAGATACATTAGGCACGCTGATTTCCGCGCCCGCGGTTTGCGTAGCAGTAAAATCTTTTGCGGTAAGCGGTGAAGGGATTGCATAGCTAACACTATAAAACGAAAACGCGAATACCAAAAGAAAACTAATGGTTTTCAAAAGCCTGGATTTCTTTGACATTTTAGCTATCATGTTTTACTCCTTATTATTTCTGCAACATTTTCTCACGAATCCCATTCAAATAAGAAAACAAAAAATAAACATATATTTTTCTCGCTTTTTGAGAGTTTACTATTGTATATAGTATATAACAGCAAACAAAAAGTGTCAATAAGCCATAATCTAACTATTTTAAAGCCTAACGTTTTTGAAGAAAAATCCGTTTTTTTGCACTGATTGCTCTCGATTGTGTAACACATTTTGGGCACTTTTAAAACCCCTGTCATTCCGGGCGAGGCCAAAGGCTGAGTCGAAGAATCTGAGATCCCCTCAACGCAGTTTATCCTGAGCGCAGTCGAAGAGCTCGAGATGACAACGTTAAAGGACCCAAAATATGTTACTCAATCTTGTCCTCTCATAAGCTGTGAGGCTTTAGCAAATTGGAATAGCCATACCAAACCCCCTTTGTAAAAGGGGTCTGGGGGATTTTTAAATTTAATTAAATCCCTCTTAATCTCCCTTTTTCAAAGGGAGAAATTGTTGATGTTTGTTCCAATTCTCTCAACAAATGTGCCTGTACCCTATGCCATGTATTATGATATTTTATACTGCTTGCTCAATCCGCGCAACTTGTATCTTAAAATAATCCCTTATTTTTTCTACTGATTGCCATTTACTGGATGGAAGATTTTTTATGAATTCCAGCACATTGTTTTCAGGAACGTCCATACCTGCAACAAATTTACATTCAGATTGTATGAGTTGGATAAACTTTTTTTCATATTCGTTCATCTTTTCATACGATGTGCCTTCACGTATATTGGAAGCCGCAAATGCCATGTTTAATAAACTTATAAAATCTATTTTTTGAAGCATTGAACTGTTTTTTTGCTCACACAAATCGCCTTCGATGTTTACAATTCCCCTACCGATAGGTTTTTCTTTAGTTTTATCTTCGTAACAAATTACTGAAATTAGTCCCACGTTTTTGTTCCCCACACCTATGTGAACGTTATCAGGGTCATTGGCTCTTACTTTAAGCATATTGATGTAATGCCTAATTGTTTCTATTGGTGAACAGTTGTCCTCAAGCCCTAAAGCCCGCTGATATTCAATCAGTCTATTCTCGTTATACCTAACTTCGTAATACCTCTCTTTTTTTAATTTACTGAAAAACATATCATTGGCTACAACTTTAGCAGATTCTAAATTTTCAGAGGGTATTTCTCTTTTTTCTGCTAAAAGTTCTTCTAATCCCTCTATTTTCGTTTCAAGGTTATTTTTATCACGCAGTAACGGGTGAAAAGCTAGAATTGTTAAAATTTTAATTGCGCATCGCCTCAAGGCAACGTAATTTATCTCCGCTGACTGAACCAAAGAAGCTTTCATCATGTTCGTTAAAACCTTGTCATAAAACAAAAACCTGATAATATCAGCATCATAAGAACGATATTCCATGTTACCTCCAAAAGAATGTTCATAAAACATGGGATGCCTTATTGTAATTAGTCTATGTAAAAACGCGTAATCCTCTAGAACAATATTTCTTTGTTCGAGAGATTTCAGATTCAACAATTTATTAGCAACACGCGTTCTGTCTTTTTGTGTTATCGGCACTATCTTACTTCTTTTTCGAGGCAGAATATTTGTAATTGTCTCTTTGATTTTCTTAATTTCATAGCTATCAATACCTTTGACTTCTTTAGGCGCAAACTCTCTGTCATATTTATCACCCAATAATTGATGAAAAGAAAGAACATTTAAAACTTTGTCTATATGGTTTTTTGTTTTGGTCCTCTGCCATCCTAAAACTTTTATTTTAGGATCATTCCAAATATCCTGTAATGTTTTCCCCCTAGAAATATCTCGTATTATTTCAAGATCTATTGGATGGTA
This sequence comes from Candidatus Omnitrophota bacterium, assembly GCA_018814505.1. Taxonomy (GTDB): domain Bacteria; phylum Omnitrophota; class Gorgyraeia; order Tantalellales; family Tantalellaceae; genus JBDRNE01. The sequence goes on along the minus strand of JAHIZQ010000239.1, from coordinate 1,910 downwards.
CAACGTATACTCTTTTACATTGGATACAACATATTTGGCTGTAACAGCATTAAACAAATCCTTGTATCCTCCAGTTATTCGGGGTATCTTTCCCAAAACTTCCAATAACATCAATCTACTTTTGATTTCTTCTCTTTCTTCTTCGGCAATCTCAACTGTTTGTGCAAAATTTTTCTTTATTTCTATGCTTTCCCATTTTTTCACATCATTTGGTTCTTTTTTTTCATCTGTCAAAATTTCAAGATTAAACATCACGTTCTCTTCATCTCTAAACAAGGGATGGAAAGCAAGAATTGCTATAACTTTCTTTATATGGGATTTTATTATGCTTTTCTTGTAATTTCTTTTTTTAAAAAATGGTTCATTTTCAATTTCTCTAGGCGTTTTTCCCTGGCTTAAGTAATCAATTAAATAAGAATCCATCGGATGCTTGCCCAACAAACTCAGTTTATTTTCAAGAGATGGATACGCATGAATAACTTTTTTATGTAACTCATCATAATCACGAATTATAGTTTTTATCTTCGCTTCTTTTCTAGCTTTAATTAATCCTATTTTGATTCTTTTTCGGTCACTACGCTTTAGTACAATATATCTACGCTTCCTCTTAATTGCTTCATTAACCTCTAATCTAATTTTAGGATGTGACAACAAATTTCTCACAGCATGAACATAATGGGTGGCACCAAAGGAAAACTCTTTCTGATATTTCCCATTTTCCTGATAAAGCCCCTTACTTTTTTTATCTTTACGAATAAATTCTAAAGCGTTTTTTTCTCGACAAATCTTCCCGTCACTCAATTGACTTGCAACAGTTGGAAGCATATGATAATCTTCAATAAGTTCTTTAAACTCATTTTTCGGCATTTTTCTGATCACGTCTCTCACCACACAACCTGCATAAAAAAGTTCATCTCCCTTGATTTCAAAATCCAAAATCTCTTTTACTTTGTTGTAGTGTTCCCGCATCTTTGGAATACTAAAATATTTTTTAAAAGCCCGCAGAACTATTTTATATTCTGTCCTATAATCATCAAACTTTAGTTTTTTTATAATTTGTTTTTGCTCCTCACCTTGTAGCGAATCAAGATTTTTAGCTTTATCTTTTTTCGATACTTCTCTAATATTATTTCCGCGCGTAATATCTTCCAAAAGTTTTTGTTCTTTTATTCCACTAGTATCGTCTCCATATTTATTGCAAAAAATAACTGGATAGAATTCTAAATTTGATCTGAAATCTTCAACATTGTTTTTGTATGAATCAAAAAGAATCCACTCCGCCACATAATAATCTTTTCGTTTCATGCCTAAAGGAAGCGCGGTTTCAATCTTTCCTCTTGTTTCCATTATTTTTTCAATACGAGTAAATATTGACGTCCGGGAAGCTAATCTTAGGGCAGGATAGAACCAATCATAAACACTGTTTTTTTTCACTTTGCCAAGTTTTTTCCCAGAATAAATCTCACTATACAGCTGTTTGAATGCCTTATTTGAGTCTCCTAGCTTGGTAAAATGTTTCTCCAAATTTTTCAGGTTTCCATTATTTGTTACAAAAGCTTCTAACATCATTTTATCTGCCTGAATCTTTAATGGATCAAGCGTTTTGATGTTAGAGAGTTCCTCTAATACTTTATCCAAATATCCAGCATTGGCAATAAACAACAAGATTTCTCTTGTTTTTTGCGAGTCTTTCTTTTGTTTTTCTTCAGGCTTTTGTCCAAAATTTTCACGTTTAAGAATCTCACTAATTTCCGGAATGTTATAAATTATATTAAAAATTTTCTCAAGATACCTAAATAGTATTGTTCGTGGAACATTTAATTTTCCCGCGGCACTATCAAGACCATAAAAGTTCCTATTTTTCCCAAAAAATATATAAAATATCACCGCAGTACGACATCCTGTTAAGC
>JAHIZQ010000238.1 GCA_018814505.1 Candidatus Omnitrophota bacterium | reverse complement strand
TATCTTTAATACATCCAAATTTAAACATTTGTTTTTCCCTTTTTTTCGGTTTTCACTTTTGCACTCACCATCTAAATCCGATTCCAGCGACTATAGATACTTCTTTCCGCAACTTGAGCACCCGGATAAAAGCTTCTCCTTGACCCTCAACGATATTTCTTGATAGTTTAACATCTATTCCTAAATCTTCACCAGTTTTGTTTTGCAACCTAAGATCCAGCTTGTGGTTTTTATCAAGTTTCGCCCATCCACCAAGAATAACGTTGTGGATCTTCCCTTTCGCGCAAGGCATCTCGAATAACAATCCCATATTTTTATTTATTTTCCACTTGCCAAATAGTGTAATTGTTTTCTTGTTTAGCCCTGCACCCACGCCTATCTCGTACTTTAATCCCCTGCCAACAGGTTTTCCAACGCTTACTTTAAAATCAAATTCTGATTTCATTTCTTTATTTAAAACATATTTAATCCTGTGTTTCCCGGCTATATCCCAGTATCCTTTAAGAGTGACGGCGTGGGTTGTTTTTTCCTTTTTCCCACGCGTTGATTTTTCATAAGTATAAATAATCTCATTGCGCTTATTTACTTCCCACGCGCCCTGCAAGGTTATTCTATCGGTTATCCCTGTTTCTTTTTTTACATTTTTTACATTGAAGGTAAACCGGTTATATTTGTCAGCCTGCCACCTGCCGCCAAGTTTTACAATGTAAATACGCGTATTGTTCTTATTATCCCTTGTAGCCACCGCAAAAGACAACATATTGTCCTTTGCGTCTATAAGCTCGCTCTCTATCGTAAGTTTATTCCCGGCAATCTGGTCGCCCCATTTATCCAGAGTAAACACAAGATTATGATCCTTATCCAACGCCCACTCGCCTTTGAGTTTAAGTTGTTGCGGGATATCAGAACCCTGAGATTTTTTTGCGTGGTAAGTAACCTGGTTATCCTTGTCTATTTTAAATTTCCCGTCAACCACGGTCCTAAACCCGGGAACGTCCGACTTCCTGCCTGTTTTTTCATAGACAAGCCTGTTGTGCGGATCTATTTCAAATCTTATTTTTTCGGTTTTTTTCATCACGCTTTGCTTATAATTCCTTTTGAATGTCGCAAAAGTAGTACTTTTGCGATGTTGGACAACACTTATTACAAGCCCTATTTCCCGCGTCTCTTTTACTTTTTTTAAAAAACTATAATTTTAAAAACTTTTCGAATTTTTCCGGCAACTTATTTAATTCGTTCGTAAGCCATGTAAGAATTTTCTCTTCTTCATTTACAGCTTTATCTAATCTCTCGCCCTGTAGTACTTTTCTTTGTATATACAAACTCAGTAAACTATTAGCTTTTTTCTGTATTTCGTCAACGTAATCAGCAATTTCTTTATCAAAAATGAATACAGAATGTTTAGTATCTCTTAAAAATGGGAATATTTCTTCTTTTTTAACTTTTCCTGACACTAGAATATTAGCAATGTAAGCAGCCACGTCCTGGTAAACTTTAATTCTTCTGTCAAATAGTTCATGCTGTAACCGTCTTTGATTAATTTTCCATTGAGCATACGCAATCCATGCCCCGAGACCCCCAACTATTGACGTAAGCAACGCCAACGAAAGAGCGTTTACTCGATCAAAATCTTGAGAAATACTCGTCGACGCGGTGACGATAAAAATCCCTAAAGCAACTAGTAACCCAACGAAATTCCCCAAAATAAATGTAGTTATGGGATTTAGTAATTGTAGTGAATTGTTCATCGAAATTCCACTTCCTGCTGCACTCTCAACGCGTCCTCCTGCGTCAACGTAGATAAATACCGCAAAGTCATCGCCGGCGTATTATGCCCCAAATGATATTGCAGCGCTTTAGGATTTCCGGTTTTTCGAAGGCGTATGATCGCGTCAGAGTGCCTAAGCAAGTGCGGAAATACCTTTTTTTGCACTCCTGCGGCCTTACTGACTTCGTTTAAGATCTGCCAAGCCCTTGACCTGTTTATCTTAAAAAATCGTTGCCTTGGCTCGATTCCGGCTCTATAAGCATAAGATTCCAACTTCTCCTTAAGATTTATCGGCAACGCAACCAAGCGTAACTTCCTTCCCTTTCCTATAATCTC
>JAHIZQ010000237.1 GCA_018814505.1 Candidatus Omnitrophota bacterium | reverse complement strand
TGGTCAAAAAGGATTTATCCATTTCCTAGAGTGGATAACAAGAATTCTTTCTTTTTTCCGGAAAAAATTAACGGGAAGTATGTTTTGGTTCACAGGATTCCGCCGCACATATGGATAGCGTATTCAGACGATATGATAAACTGGGAGAATCAGAAAGTTTTATTAAGTCCGAAATTTGAATGGGAATATTTTAAAATCGGCGGCGGAGCGCCTCCGATAAAAACCAAAGACGGATGGATATTAATTTATCATGGTGTGGATAGAACAATGCAATATCGTTTAGGCATTGCGCTTTTAGATCTGAAAGATCCGGGAAAAGTGATAGGTCGGAGTGAGAAACCTTTTCTGGAACCGGAAACTGATTATGAAATTCATGGTGTGGTGCCGAATGTAACCTTTACCTGCGGAGCAGTCACAATTAATGACACCTTGTTCTTGTATTATGGCGGAGCTGATACCGTAGTTTGCGTTGCGACCGCTGAAATAAAAGATGTTCTCAAAGTTTTTAAATGATGAACTGTTGAATTGTCAGCATTTTTATGGAGGTTGGTTTGCGTATTAAAAAAACTAGGAAAGATATTCAGAAAAAAGCGGGTAAAGACAAAGAAAACGTGATTGAAGAAATTAAAAGCGATTTTTTTTACAACCGTAAATATTGTCTAGCCAAAGATATATATTCTGCTACAGCTTATGATAGCTATACAGCTTTGGCTATGACTGTCCGTAAACGTTTGATTGAAAAATGGATACTTACCCAACAAAGATATCATGACGAGAACTGTAAACGTGTTTATTATTTTTCGCTTGAATTTTTGCCGGGATGCTTTTTGGAACAGAATATAATAAATCTTGATATCGCGGATGAATGCAAAAAAGCTATGGAGGATTTGGGTCTAAATCTTCAGGATATTTATCAGGAGGAAGCTGATCCGGGATTGGGTAATGGCGGGTTAGGCCGGCTTGCCGCGTGTTTTCAGGATTCAATGGCTACGCTTGGTATCCCGGCCACTGGTTATGGTATCCGCTACGATTATGGTATTTTTAAACAAAAAATAAAAAATGGGTATCAAATTGAACTTCCGGATGAATGGCTAAAACTTGGAAACCCTTGGGAATTTGAGCGCCCGGAATACACTATTAAAGTCAAGTTTTATGGAAAAACCATCCAGAATATCGATAGAAACGGCAAGTTTAATGTAGATTGGGTAGATACACGTAATATGCTGGCGATAGCCTTTGATGTTCCGATTCCGGGTTATAAAAACGAGATTGTTAATAACCTTAGACTTTGGTCAGCCAGAAGTACGGATGAGTTTGATTTCGAATATTTTAATGATGGAGATTATATCCGCGCATGTGAAAGCAAAATTAATTCAGAAAACGTTTCACGCGTGTTGTATCCAAGAGACGATCTCTACATAGGCCTTGAGTTGAGGTTGAAACAGGAATATTTTTTTACTTCAGCTTCCATTCAGGACATTATGCGCAGATTTAAGATGCATAACTCGAATTTTAAAGTTTTTCCGGATAAAGTTGCTATTCAGCTTAATGATACTCATCCGGTTATTGCTATTATCGAACTTATGCGGATTTTAATTGATGAAGAAAATTTGGGTTGGGATTTTGCCTGGGAAATTACTACAAAAACTTTTGCCTACACAAATCATACGATTATGCCGGAAGCTTTGGAAACATGGTCTGTCTTGCTTTTCGGCAGGCTTTTGCCGAGACATTTAGAGATCGTTTATGAAATAAACATGAGGTTTTTGCGTGAAATTGCCAGTCATTATCCTCATGATCCGGCGCGTCTTCGCAGAATGTCTATAATTGAAGAAGGAATTGACCGAAAAATCCGTATGAGTTATTTAGCGATTGTGGGAAGCCATTCGGTAAATGGTGTTTCAGAACTTCACGCTGAACTTTTAAAAACTACAATTTTTCGGGACTTTTTCGAGTTTTTTCCAGATAAATTTAATACAAAAACAAACGGTATTACTCAAAGGCGCTGGCTCAGAAAAAGCAATGGTCTTTTATCAGAGTTTATTACGCAAACAATCGGAGACGAATGGGTTCGTGATCTTTCGCGGGTCAAAAAATTGGAAACGTTTGTTTCTGACAGTGCTTTTCGGCTTAAGTGGGAATCAATAAAAAAACAAAATAAGATTACGCTTAGTGAGTTTATAAAAAGCCGTACCGGAATAAAAGTAGATCCGGAGTCAATGTTTGATGTGCAGGTAAAACGCATTCATGAATACAAACGGCAGGTTTTGTTTGCCATGTATCTTATCGCGGAATATCTAAAAATAAAGAATAACATGGTCACTAATATTGTTCCAAGAACCGCTATTTTTGCTGGAAAAGCCGCTCCTGGATATGCTATGGCTAAATTGACGATAAAACTCATAAACAATATAGCAAAGGTAATTAACAATGATCCGGATGTTAAAGAAAAACTTAAAATAGTTTTTCTTGAGGATTATTGTGTGTCAATCGCTGAAAAAATTTTTCCGGCAAGCAACTTATCTGAACAAATTTCTACCGCTGGAAAAGAAGCTTCCGGGACAGGAAACATGAAGTTTATGTTAAATGGCGCGGTGACTATCGGCACATGGGATGGGGCCAATATAGAAATAGCTAAAGCTGTCGGCGAGGAAAATATTTTTATTTTCGGGCTTAAATCTGAAGAGATTGCGAGGCTTAGATCTGAAAGATATGTTCCGCGAGAATATCTAAATAAAAATCCTCTTTTAAAAGAAGTCGTGAATCTTTTGCAGGAAGACTTTTTTTCACAGTTTGAACCGGGGATATTTAAAGCAATATGTGAAAGCCTTATAGGGCACGATCCCTATATGGTTTTTGCTGATTTTGGAAATTATATTGACGCTCAGGAAAAAGTGTCTCAGGCATATAAAAATTCTGCCGGTTGGACAAAAAAATCTATCATGAATACCGCGAATTCCGGAAAGTTTTCAAGTGACCGGACAGTGGCTGAATACGCGAACGAAATTTGGGGAATAAACGTTTAGTTTTAAATAATAGTGGGGTCGAATCTTTACCCTTGACAGATGTCTGTCAAGGGTAAAGATTTGACCCCATTTTTCTGTATTTCTAATTGTCAAAATTTATGTGCAAAAAAGATCTTTCGACTCGTTCGTCCGCCTTCGGTGGACTCTCTCGCTCAAGATGACAGGGGGATAGATTGTTTTGCTTCGGAGAACTGAACTATTACGATTTTTCTGAAAATTCTTTTCCTAAAGGCGCGAATGCGCTATAATACTTCACTATGAAAAGATATATTCTAAACGAGTGTTCAAAAACCATAGAAACGCATATTGATTTCGCGGGAAACCTTAACAAACAGCAATATGAAGTTGTTACGGGTGCGGAAGGGCCTTGCCTTGTGCTCGCGGGTGCTGGAAGCGGTAAAACCAGGACGCTGATTTATAGGCTGGCGTATCTTCTTGAACGTGGCGTGCCTCCTTATAACATACTTCTTATGACGTTTACAAACAAAGCGGCTCGGGAAATGCGTGAACGGACGGAAATGCTCTTAAGATATAGTCCGAAAGGGCTATGGAGCGGAACTTTTCATCACATAGGAAACAGGACGCTAAGAATGCACGCGGAAGAAATAGGGTATTCAAGAGATTTCGGTATTTTCGACCAGCAGGATTCACGTGAACTAATAAAAAACTGTATGAAAACAGTTCTTAAAAAGTTCCCTAAAAACGAAAAGTTTCCAAAAGCTTCCGTAGTGCAGGCAATGATAAGTCTTTCAGTAAATACAAAGAAAACTTTAGAAAAAGTTTTAGATGGGCGGTATCCTTACTTTTTTAAATTTAGCGATGAAATTAAGAAAATAAAAGATATGTATGAAAAGAAAAAACGCGAAACAGAGAACATGGATTATGATGATCTTTTGCTTAATTGGAAATATTTATTGGAAAATGTAAAAGAAGTAAGAGAAAAGTTTGCTGGTAAGTTTAAATATATAATGGTTGACGAATATCAGGATACGAATTATCTGCAGGCGGAAATAATTGATATTCTCGGCGAAAAACACAAAAATATTCTGGCAGTGGGCGATGACGCGCAGTCTATTTATTCCTTCCGGGGCGCGCGAGTCGAAAATATACTTAAATTTCCTGAAAAGTTTGATAATGTAAAAGTATTTAAACTGGAAACAAATTACCGTTCTACTCCTGAAATTGTTGCTCTTGCAAATGATTCACTTTTAAATAATGATAACCAGTTTCAAAAAGAACTGAAAACCGTGAATGAATCTCTTTCAATGCCTGCTCTT
>JAHIZQ010000029.1 GCA_018814505.1 Candidatus Omnitrophota bacterium | reverse complement strand
AGTCTCTTTTATACAGATTTAAGCGTTCTTTTTATTACTCCTATCTCCCGCAAAAGTTCACCTTTGTTGTACGGCTTAGCATCCGGTAACAGATAGAAAATTAAAATACCATCTGGCCCCAACTCTATTTGTGCTATGTTCAGATCTTTCATTATTTCCCGAACTTTATTAAGAATACTGCCGTTAAGGCTTTTTGCCAAATGTTCAGCTAAACTAATCGTTATAATATCCGTTAACGGATGATACGCTCTCGGATTAAAATCATCTTCCTCAATATAAACTGAATGCACATCCGTTTCCATAGATTTTAAAACCGGACGCGAATCACCGTTAGCAAAAAGAAAGACTTCCGTCTGGCGAGCACCAATATATTGCACAGCTTCAGAAAAAATGCTGTCCGGTGCAGCTTTTATTGTAACAAGGTTTTTCAAAATGGGTCCAACTTTGGCATCCTTCTTAAGGTCTTCAAGTGCATCAACAATATCCAGGACATTTACCTCGTGATTCTGTCCGATCGTGTCATCAAAAATCAATACAAGTTGGTTATTAAAAGAATATGATGAACAAATTGATATAATGGTTTCTTTAAGGCTAAGTGCGAGCTGTTTGGTATCTTCAAGATTTCTATCCAGAAAACCTGGAACTTTCGTCTTTTTCGGTTTTTCTTTTTTCTCCATTTTCGCAAGGTTAGACGCATCTGGTTTAGACTTCGTTTTTTTGCTCACGTCAATGTTCCTTCTTTTTGCCGCGATACGTGGAATCTGGTCCGCTAAACGCCTGGAAAAAGCAACTTCGTTATCATACCATGAACCAAACCTAAGAATATTTCCTTCGACTCTCGTAAGATGCGGATCAATAGCACCTGATTCCAGCATGCCTTTTACTTCTTCTGAAGTTAATTTCCAATCGCCTTTATGAAATCCAAGGATTCCCGCAAGTTCACCTTGCGCGGCATTTTTTAACACATTATTTATGTCTTCTGCTGTTGGAAAACCCGTCGCTTTAAACCTATTGTGATCAGGGTTAAGACGTATAAAAACTTCAACAAGTGACGCGCCACCAAACCCAGTTCTAATTGCGGCTATATCGGCTTTACCCATAACCGGCGGAACGGCAAGACCTGTGGCAGTGCCTGCCCCAGAAGTTGTACTAATAGCCGTATCAGTTGCCGGTTCACCTCTAAGCGCTGTTCTATGCACAGTTCTTGTCTCACTTTGGTCATTTGTCGCTTCATGATAAGTAATGCCTTTTAAGAGATCAAAAGACATTTCCAAATAACTTAAAACCGTTTTGCAAGCACCCGATACAGCGCCTGTTGTGCAAGACGCGGGTGAAATTACATCATCTTCAAGTTCTTCCAATTCATTTTGACTGTTTACTCCCCACACACTTGTTACTGCTTCACCTTTATAAGGAGCTGAGGCAAAAATGGTGGTTACCCCGGCTTCCAAAGCGGCTCTTTCTTTAAGCCTGTGAAGACCGCGACCAGTGGCATGTAAATAAACTTCAGCACCTAACTCTTTAAATTTCACTTTTCCTAGATCTTTTTCAGCAAACGCGTATACTTTTTTCCAGCCGATCGCATCACTTCCCATCCAAATATAGTGCCATCCTTTTTCAGGGTCAATACCACCGTACTCAACTTCATACCCTAACTGCCCATAAGCAGTGTCATTTCGAAGCCCGATAATGTATTTCTTTACGTTCTTAACAGATGTCAAAACAACAGCTTTTAGGTCTATGTTTTTGTCGCCCGGAATGGTGCGTAAAAACCCCTTGCCTGTTCTTCCAAACGAACCCGCAACTACAACCGTAGCAGGTTTACCTTCAAGTTCAGGGATAATTTCTTTTTCTTCCAGCTGAAGTGAGTTCGGCGCGGTTGTCGGCTGTTTAAGAAATATAAGACCCTTTCCCATGTTTTTTTGAAGAGCTGAATTCAAGGTCTTACCCCTTGTCCCACCTTCTTTCGTTTTAGACAGTTCGAGAATACGCACACCAGACTCATCCTCTCGCTGAATGTCATATGCATCAAAAATGATGGTATCAGTAACAATTCCCGCCAAAGTACTTTCACTCGCCCAGACGTAGACAGTTGCCAGGTTACCATCTACTTGCGTAAGTTCACTTTCAAAAGCGCATGCCGCGTCACAATTTTTCATATCAATGGATGTCCATCCCATACCTTTTTCCAGGTATTTCATTTGACCTAGCTTATTCGCCGATTCCCTAAAACAGTTATTAATCTCTTCCACGGACGCTTTTTTAGACAATTCAAACGTCATTTTAATTAAATTACCCTGTTTCCTTACTGGGCTTTCCAGGTTAAGAACTCTATACGGAACAAAACTTCCATCATTTTTTGTAAAGCCTTCGTTTGTTTTCGTTATAAAACTATCCTTAATTTTTACTTCCGAGGATCTTTCCGGACTAACTGCAATAACTTGAATATTCCTTAGCCCCGCATCATAGCCATACATCGCGCTTATAGCTCTACTTGCGCCCAAAGTTGTAACAGAAGGATGATACGATACATTCTCAGAACAACAAGGTGCAAAAACATTCATTTTTGGCGGCCACACATCTTCTTGGGGATTTATAACATGCAAATTCCAAAATTTTGGACGATATTGCTTAGAAGGATCTTTTTTATTTGTCAACATCACCCAATGATTCAAACCATAATCACAATTCTCATCAAACCACTTTTCATCTTCTTCGTCTTTCATTTCATTACAACGAAAAACCTTAATTGGATTTTTTTGATCCGGATCGTTTATGTATAAACGTCCTAAATTGTGCCACTCACTATCATCATAATCATTTCTAAACCCTCTTTTATAACTTATTTCGGCACGAACTGGTCCATCCTTTAATTCTTTCTGAAGGTAGCGCGCTAATTCCCTTAAAGTTACGTCTTTACCATTTTCCCGCACCTCAACATGACCTAAATTAATAGCCCTAAGACTCACAGCTGTATTACCTATCCATTTCCAAATTAGCTCTGTTGCCATCTGATTTATAGAAGACCTTTTGCCTTTATCAAATGTAAACCCGTCTAAATCCAAAACCACCTTTGCAGGATACTCCATTCCTTCAGGACACGGTTTAACCGCGGTTTTTTCAGGAGAAGGAAGCGGAACATATGCACTTTTTTTATCCTTTTGGATTGGCTTTTCAGTTTTTTTGTCGTTTTCTTTTTCTTTTTTCTTCTGTTCGCTTTCTGTCTTTGCTTGGGTTATTTCTTCCTGTACGTTATTAATAAAATCTTCGCTAGGTTTTTCACAAGTATCCGCTGTTTCAATTAAACGCCTGAGTTGCGCGGCAAGAAACAGTTCACTATCATACCCAACCGCAAGAGTAAGAAGATTGCCATTTATTTGCACGCTATTAGGATCAAAAACCAATTTATCTTTCCCGACAACATCATTAGTCCCCAGAGGCACTGGAAACGGGTTAATTTCTAGTTTCCCCTCACGCGCGGCTTGTTCAAAAAGTCCTTCTATAATAGCAGGATTCAGCCCAGCGGCTTTTTCTTTTAGTTTCAGTGTAATGAAAGCTATATTACCCTTTAAAGTACCTGTTTCAGCTTCAACTCCTAAGGAAGACCCCAAAAGTGATTTTACTTCATCACTTAAACCTTGACCATATTCTTCGGGAACCGCTGAAATGTTACCTATTGGAGCTCTTGATTTTTTATATGTCCCTGACCCTGAACCGTCATGCACAGTGTGGTCGGGAGACACACTTCGGCTTATAAAAACCGATTGACCTTCTATATCAAATTTTTTCTTAAGCATAGACGTAACAGTTGCCACAGCATTATCTTGCGCGGTACCAGTTGCTATAATGTGGTCTTTTGCTCCGAGCGTTTCCGTAACACCTGAAATAAATGTTTTTATTTTTTCGTCATTAGACGCACCGACAAAAATTACACGTTTAGCTCCGTTTTGAAGATACTTTAGCGCCTCCTCCTGAGTTTTCGCGCTCCAAGCCACGTCATAAATCACGGTGTCAGCCCCGTACTTTCCAGAATTTATAGGCTTATTCTCAGAGCTATTTAAAACCTGAATACGTTTTCCGTTTATACTGATCCAAGTGTCACCCCCTTCTATTACGGCACCGGGAAGTGAATCTCTAAGGAGACGTATAAACTCTTCATTTTGATAATGAAGAATTTTATCATACCGCACCATCATTATGGCACGCGGATCTATTGCCATGTTGCCTATAAGCTGTGCATAAAGCGCCTGCGAAACAGGGCTCTCTCCGCCTTGAATAACAACTTTTTCTGTCCGAAGCCCCTTGTTAAACTCTTCCTTTGCTTTTATAAGAAGTTTCTCGGGCATATTTTTCATAAGCTCTTCAAACTTCGAAGATATAAAAGATTCTATTCTTCGAAGATTTTCTTTATCTGTATCCATTTCCGGATTAATATGAAACCGTGGAACATCATCCATGTAAACTTTGCCATTTGATACTACTTTAGTTTCCATCTGAAAAAATGTAGGAGCAGTCGCGCGTAAAAACCTGCAAAATTCACCTAGATCTCTTGATAATTTTAAAAGCATCTTACCTACAATCTGTTTCACCCCATGGCTCAATACCTCACCTTTTGACGGGTTAAATTCATTTTTTAATTGTTTAATTCTCCTTGTAAAAGTCTCTACGTATTTTTCCATTACAAAGTACTCTTCCCCCCCATCAGGCGTTTCCATAACAATAACGCCTATAGGCGGTATTACAGGGTATCCCCGGCGAAACATTTTTTCGGTCTGTACAAATTCAACTATTGCACTTGCCCTAACAGCATCTATTCTGCCCGCGTTCACATACTGTCCTGAATAATAAGGAGAGCTAAAGAGATAGGTATCTGCCTTAAACACGTGTGTTCTTGCCCCCGTATCTCTCACATAATGGACATTACCATACATAGCTTTAAACATATCCTGAAACAATCTTATTCCTGAACTTTTACGCGCTTTTAATCGGACAATGGGAACTGTTACACCATCCCTAATAATTGTTTCAATACTTGTTTCTATTTCTCCGCTACCTTCTATTTTGTCTAAAAACCCCGTTTTTAGTTCATAAGAAAGACCATTTCCTGAATTTTTAACAGCTTCTCTATGCTCTTCTTTAGTTTTCCACTTTTTTGTCTGCGAAAGCTCTTTGTTAACTCCAATTTTTTTAATTAAATCCGTAATACTGCGCGCCAAAGACCATTCTTCAGGAATCCAAGCTCTTAAGCTAAGAAATGTGCTATAGTCTTTAATGCTTATGCTTCCCGCGTCAATAAAAAGTACTGGTTCTTTCCCCATAACATTCACTGAATGAAAAGAATTAATGTCTTCCGAAATCACAACACGGTTTTTCATTCTAGGATCAAAAGCAAGATTTCTTAAAAATCCTTGTATCTCTTTCTTAGTAACTCCTTTGCCAAGATCCAGGTTTAGCTGAGCTACCGCACCGCCACGATTAACTTGTACATCATACATCTGACCTGAAAAATCTTTTTTGTCCTCTAGACCCTTTTTGGAAAATCCCAAATTGGGCAATAACCTAATAAGACCTTCACCAACATTCGTATTAGAAGGGATTAATTCTCCAGCCATGCTGGGCCGGCAATATGAAACAGAAGAATTCTTAAGTCCATACTTTTCTCCTATTGCCTTGAAAAGATGTGAAACCGCGTCTGTAAACGCTGACGCGTAATAACAAACTTGTTCATTTTTTTTTATCCAGGTATTCTCATTAATACCCGTTACAACTATCTTACCTTTGGGGTCATTTACAGGATCAACTACAAGAATACCTCCCGTATACCCCTCAAGACTAAGCATTAATTCATTGTCCTTGCATTTTGTGCGGTCACAAACCACTACCAATTGGTTTGACAAATCTTTTCCCTTGTGTCCATCAAAATTTTCACAAACATCTACTAGAGCAATATCTCTTCCATCTCTTTGAATCGTAAAAGAATTACTCCCCTCGTAATTAACAGTAAAATCAGCGTTACCTGTGTAACTATTATTTTGCAAAAACCTTACGAATAACCCGATATCCTTTTCTTTGATACCATAAATACGAGCGTTTATTATGTTAATATTTGCAGAATCGTTTACCCATCTTCTTATAAGTTGCGCCGCTAACCGGGCATAAATTGTATTCTCCGCATCCATTGAAAAATTCGGCAAATATAAATTAGTGCGAATCTGATTCACTACTTCTTTTACCGGATCCGCGTTATAAGGATTAGACGGTACTCCGCTTATGTGGGACAATGGATTATTTCTTGTCTCAGCATTATACTTTTTCTCTTTTTCAGCTTTTTTCGCGGCAATAATGTCCCTGACTTTATACTTTACATACGCGCTAATTCCGCCTTGAGCCTTAACGTCTTTTAACGTATCAATCACATTTTTTAGCTCAGCTCTTTCTTTACTCAAAACACTCCCTCTAAACATGTTTTCATATTGAACTTGCGCTAAAGAAATGGCCCTATCGATCATATAATCTTCATTTTTCATTTTAGACGCTCGATCTTGATAATAGTTAGAAGCTTTGAAATAATAACCCGTTATCCTGCTATCGAACACATTATCAATATCGTCATATTTAGTAAAATTAGTAAACTTAATTGATTCTGCTAGGCCGTATAATAAAAACTTAAATCTCCCCTTTACACCTAAATCACCTCGTTTTTTGTCTTGGAACCGATCTATGTTTCTTATTAAAAGGTACAAATCCACAAGCATTTTATCTTTAATTGCCTGGCTTTTAGATAAATTCTTGATGCCGTTTGGAACAGACCATTCTCCATCAGACGAAACCTTGACTTCTATTGCTTTATCCCAACCCAGATATTTTAAAATCAATTTAAGATTATCCCCAATAAGCTCATCCCCAACGTCTAATTTTTCAGCGAATTCTTTTAAAGATGTCTCTGCATCTGTCTTGTCATATACCATTCTTCCCATGTTAGAGGGCAGTCTTTGCACCATATCCGCAAATCTCCATAAATTCAATATTTTGTTTTCCTGAGTGCCTTTATTTTCTTTCAATACCTCTTCATGAAACGCTCCAACGCTGACAGTGGGCTCGATCCACGTTAAAATAACTCTTTCATACGCGTTAAGTTTATATTTTTCAGCGATCTCTGTACATAGAGCACCACTCCTAGCATAACCAATTTTCTCACCATAAAACTCTTCGGCGGCCTTTATCATGTCTTTTCCAACAAAAACAGATGAAAGAACTGCTTGTTGTAAAAACGCATACCATGAAATTCCGTGCTTTTCAAACTCTCGCTCTGTAGTAGAATCAGAGTAACGTCTATGCAACTCTTTAATAGCTTTATCAATAAATTCAGGCGTTGTAGCAAACCCGTTTTCCCACATCCATCTTGTAAAATCAGCGACTTCTTTGTTCAAAAACTTTTCACGCGCAATAAGTTGCGGCGCGTTGGGCGAAACCGGTTGATTCTCGCTAAAAAGCATTTTGCTCACGTCTGTAAGTTGCGTAGGGTTACACGCGACTATTACTTCTACATCATGCCTAATCTTTTTTACTTTTTCACAAAAAGTTTTTATTGACTCTTCCGCGTCCTGCATACTGGTTTTACCCATCTTCCAGTTAGCTACGATAACAGGCGCGGGTTTTCCAAGTCGCTTACATACATCCGCGGCACGCTGAAAAATTTTCGGAAAGTCTTCCGTTAAACTCCTACCTCCAACCAAAGCTCCAATAACATCCCACATACCCTTAAGCGCTTTGAGCATTGCCGGTTTTATTCTTCCTTCGTTCCCCATAATCTCGTATACGTTAGAACCCTTCACGCTTCCGTCGTAAATTATACGAATGGAATTTCTTACATTTGC
This sequence comes from Candidatus Omnitrophota bacterium, assembly GCA_018814505.1. GTDB lineage: Bacteria > Omnitrophota > Gorgyraeia > Tantalellales > Tantalellaceae > JBDRNE01. The sequence continues at coordinate 2,604 of JAHIZQ010000029.1, read as the reverse complement.
GTCTGACACAAATTTTTTCAAAACTTTATTGCGGATAAATTCCGCTGTAGTTTGAATCTGTCTTGGCGTTGCCGGAGTGCTTCCCTCTATCGCGTATACCGGTTCATGCGCGATTATGAGACTCGCTATTTCGTCCGGAGTTAAATGAGAAAGTACGTCGTTAAGCTGTTTACCCAAAACTTGTTTCCATTTATTTATTTCGTTTTCTTTCTCTCCGATACAAAATATTGGAACCATACCATGTTTAACTACGGCTTTTATTTTTTCAACTAGACTTTCACTGTTTTCCGCATGATATTTACGCCTTTCAGAATGCCCCAGTATTACATGCGTCACTTTTTTGCGAATTAGTTCTCCAAAATAGGCTTCATCCAAAGATTCAAGATTCTGAACAGCAAGTTTCACAGAAGCGCCTTCCCAAGTCTTAGTACTGGGCGTATAAACAAATTTACCTGTCTCCCACGCAGTTTTTCTTAAATGAAGAAACGGCACTATTGCCGCGAAATCAACATATTCCATAAAATTTCTAGTTAAATTTTTTGCCTTATCATCTTTAATTCCAAGCGAAAGTTGATACAACTTCTTATGAATTTGTTCAAAATCATATACCTCCCGGCAATCGCACATAACCAATGGATTACAAAATACGGTTTTCTTAGGTTGTTTCTGCCATAAACGATATATTCTCACAAGCATCTTTTTAACAACATCGACGTTATTAAAAACTCCCGTCATAAGAAAAACTCCGTTCAAATTTTCTGGTAAACATTCCTCCGGATAAATCGTATTGTCGGCAAGAACCCCAGCTGTATGCCCGTCAACTTCATAGATAATACGCACCTGATTTATCTTTTCAGAAGCTTCTTCTTTTCCCAATTCATTGTTTTCAACAACAATCTTTAAAAGTTCTTCACGAATTTTCGCCGCAACTAAATCTGTTTTTTGAATCATTACAGTAAGGCTTTCCCCTTTACTCGGATCTGTTCCCAGAGACATGACAAGCCTGCTCATATGCTCGAGTTTAATCCAACGTAATTGTTCTTTAAGAGAACCCATCCAATTCGCAAACGGGTCAAGTGACCTACCCGTAACATCCAACCGCATAACTACCTTTTTATCGGTTTTTTCGAAAACCATTCTTATTCTTTCACGCATAGTTTGATCTGATTCTCCGGCACCACATTTGTCAATGACAACGTAATCTGCTCCCGCATCATTTATGTCCTGAACAGAAACTTCTCCGGTCCTCGCACCCTGTAACACAGATGACGTCATGGGGCTAGCCACCTGAAAATGACTTTTCGCTATATCTTTCGCTTCTTCTCTATTTATGTATTCCCATATTACCGCCTTGTGTATACCGTCTGTTACATCCTCTCCCGTATCTGACGTTAAATAGAAAATCAACTCATTAATTTTATCTCTTGTGATATCGGGATGCGCCGCGTAAAACGCAATAACTTTATCCTGCGTTTCTTTATCTAAAAGTGAAAGAACTTTCAGAAACTTGAAATAATATCCTGACGAAAACCTTATTTCTCTTTTTAGAAAACTATCTTCAAAAACCGCGTTGATAACGTCCTTTTGTATTCCTATTCGTTCTAATTGATCATACAAGACAAGGTCTATCTTAACAAGACTTTGCTCTTCTTTAACTTCTTTCCAAAAAGACTTCTGTGTTAGCGTATGTCCTAATTCATGTAACATTCTGTGCATAAGAATATATTTTGCCCACCATTTATATTTTTCTTCCGCGGAATACATTGCCAAAAGGCTACGCACAAAATTACCATTAAAAACAATAGACTTTCCTCTCCGGAATGAATTGATATTAGCTAAATCATCGTTAAAAATAATGTCAAGAGATTTGTTCTCTTCTCTTTTCAATATTTCGTTAAAATGTGATAGCAATCGTTTATTTTCTTCGACTAAAAGCTTCAAAGCTCCAAAAGTTTCATTAAAAAGTCCCGTTAAATCCGGACGTTCTCTAAAACTAAAAGCGCTTTGTTCTGGACTTTCTCCTGCAGAAAAAACACCTGCTTTAAGCTCTATATCATCCGGCTTAACTTCATACTTTGGCGCGTCCCCACCAACATGACCAAAAGCTTTAGACGGCTTTTTTTGATCCTGTTCATCTGAGGAAATTCGTGTATCAACATCACCATTAGGTTTAATAACCGCTTCGTATGGTCCCCCAATAATTTCATCATTTTCACCAACGACAAAACACGGCAATATCCAATTTTCTCCTTCTTTGCGTTTTAATGAACTGGAATGATCATAAAGAATCCGCCTGCCACTTTTTTCATCTGTAACAGTTTCTTTTTCTTTCCTATTCTCAAGAATCTGATTGACTCTATATTTTATTTCCGCGACATCTACGTTTGTCGTTTTGAGAAAAACTTTTAAATTAGCTGAGATAAGATGCCGATATACAAGATCAACGCCACCAATGGGCTTATATGACGATTGCACCTGAAGCGTCTTGCCCACTTCGGCGGAAATATTTTCCAGAGGCACTACCCCGTTCGCACCAAGAGTAGTCTGAAAGGAAAAAACTAGAACAAGAACTGTCGCGGTTAACTTAATTAGAACGCTTTTACT
>JAHIZQ010000236.1 GCA_018814505.1 Candidatus Omnitrophota bacterium | reverse complement strand
GTCACAATACGTTACACTATCATTAATTGTCTAAAAATTTATTAGCCCTAAAACAAAATAATTGTTACGGTTTATTTTGCCTGTTTTATGCTAAGTTTAACTCTGTTTTGATCATCTATGCCAATAACTTTTATTTTTACTTCCTGGCCTTCTTTAACAACATCGCTTACTTCTTTAACATATTCATTGGAGAGTTCCGAAACATGAACAAGTCCTTCCTGTCCAGGTAAAAATTCACAAAAAGCTCCAAAATTCATTATTTTTGTTACACGCGCGTTATATATTTTTCCGATTTCAGGTTCAGCAGTAATCCCTTTAACCCATTCAACGGCTTTATCAAGCGATTCTTTATTGTTCGAAGCGATTTGACATGAACCATCATCCTCGATATTTATATCCGCACCGGTTTCAGCTATTATTTTCCGGATAACTTTACCACCCGGACCTATCACATCACGTATCTTATCCTGTTTAACCATAACGGTAACTATGCGAGGAGCGGTCGCGGCAACTTCTTCCATAGGTTCCTTAATGGTTTTATTCATGTGCTCCAGAATTTCAAGCCGAGCCTTTTTCGCATGAGCAAAAGCCTCTTCAAGAATTTCGTTACTTATACCTTTAACCTTAAGATCCATCTGGACAGCAGTTACGCCATTTTCGGTACCCGCAACTTTAAAATCCATATCGCCGCAATGGTCTTCAGCCCCAGCAATGTCAGTAAGAATGACGTGTTTATTTCCATCCGTTACCAGCCCCATTGCTATCCCGCTCACAGCATCCGTTACTGGTACTCCGCTTCCCATGAGAGCTAACGATCCGGCACAGACTGTTGCCATAGAACTTGACCCATTTGATTCCAAAATTTCAGAAACAAGTCTTATTGTGTATGGAAATTTCTCTTTTGTTGGTAAAACCGGTTTCAACGCTTTTTCAGCAAGAGCGCCATGCCCTATCTCGCGTCGACCTGGGCCGCGTAATGGTTTAGTTTCACCTACACTAAACGGCGGAAAGTTATAATGTAGCATAAACGTTTTCACGCCTTCTCCCATAAGATTCTCTACCCGTTGTTCATCGGAACTCGTGCCAAGCGTACTTACAACGAGCGACTGTGTTTCTCCGCGTGTAAAAAGCCCCGCCCCATGTGTTAATGGTAAAATATTTACTTCAGAACTCAATTTACGGATTTGTTCAAAATTACGGCCATCAATCCTTTTGCCTTTTTCTAAAATAAATTCCCGTACTATTTCTTTTTCAGCTTTCTCTAACGCGTTTTTTACTTCTTTTTCCACATTTTCAATAGCTTCAGAATCTTCTTCCGCAACTAATTCGCTGATCAAGAGTTCCATGTTTTCTATACGCTGTCTTTTTTCAGGCAATTGTAAAATTTCCCTTAGTTTATCTTTCGCTTTTTCTTGTATCCGTTTGCATAAATCTTCGTTCACCTTACAAAAAGTTATATTGCTTCTTTTTTCTTTGCCAACTTTTTTCTGAAATTCTTTCTGCGCTCTAATTAAATCCTGCATGGATTTATGCGCAACTTTTATGCCTTCTATTACCTTCTCTTCGGCAATTTTATCCGCGCCTGCTTCCAACATAATTACGCTTTCTTCATTAGCTACAACAACAAGATCCAACTTACTTTCTTCTAGTTCCTGTGCTGTCGGATTAACAACATACTCATCGTTAACCAGCCCTATTCTCACGCCGCCAATGGGCCCATTAAACGGTATATTCGATATTGTAAGCGCCGCAGAAGCACCTATGAGCGCTAACACATCCGGATCATTTATTCCATCCGCGGATAATACTGTCGCAATAACCTGAACTTCATTCATCATGTCTTCCGGAAAAAGCGGACGGATAGGCCTATCTATCATTCTGGATGTTAAGATTTCTTTTTCAGTCGGCCGACCTTCACGCTTAAAAAAACCGCCAGGTATTTTGCCCGCCGCAAAAGTCTTCTCTTTATATTCAACGGTTAAAGGGAAAAATCCCAAACCTTCCCTTGCCTGACGCGAACATACACATGTCACAAGAACCATGGTTCCACCACATTGTACCGTTACCGAGCCATCCGCCTGTTTAGCAAGTTTTCCGGTAGCGATTATTATTTCCTCTTTGCCAAGTTTCACTTTAATTTCATTCATTTTTTGTTTCCCATCCCTTAATTTGTATTTTATTTTCGAAGCTCTAATTTTTTAAGAAGCTCCTTATATTTCTCATTATCCGTTTTTTTCACATAGTCCAAAAGACGCCTTCTCCTGTTAACAAGCATCAAAAGCCCACGCCTGGAATGATGATCTTTCTTGTGCATCTTAAAATGTTCCGTAAGCCCATTTATTCTTTCCGTTAAAAGTGCTATTTGTACTTCGGAAGACCCTGTATCCTTTTCGTGCTTTTTAAAACTACCTATTATTTCTCTTTTTTTTTCTTTGACTATGGACATTGCTTTTTTCCTCCTAAATTTGTGCCCTTATGCCTATTTTACCCCTTACTCCTTTTATTATCACCACTTAACGACTTGCTATACTACCACATTGAACTGAGTTTGTAAATAGTTATAAGAGCTGACCATCGAATTGCTGACCGTAAATAAAAACATTATAACTTCTCTTCTGCTAGAACCCGTAACTCCTTTATCTATATGCATTTATACTTCGATATTTTTAGAGCAACCATCGGAGAAGCTAGTACTTTTTCTGAACGTTTAATATCTTTTTCAATTTGGCGCTTCAATTTTATTTCATTTTTAAACCGTTTTTCGCGTCTCAATCTTTTTAAAAAAAATATCTCTATCAATTTGTCGTACAAGTGACCGTCGAAATTTATTAAATGTGCCTCAATTTGAGGTTCTTTTCGCTGTTTCAGTTTTCGTCCATAAAATGTGGGTCTAAAACCAATATTCAAAACTCCGTCCAAGAGTTTTCCGTCAACATCGACTTTTACCGCATAAACTCCTGGAGGCGGAATAACTTCCTGATGAGGATCAATATTAGCGGTTGGAATACCATAGCTTTTTCCTCTCTTATCTCCGAATTCAATGGAAAACACTTGCTATATGCCTTATTTTAGTCTATGCTATTGCTTTTCTCGGAAGCTTATTTACAGACACTGGAGATTGGTATGAATCTGTGAAGCCAACTACAACACCTCCAAACTGGGCGTTCCCAGTTGTGTGGAACATGCTTTTCTTTCTAATTGCGGTGTCTCTCTACCTCGTGTGGATTAAAGGAGAGAAAAGAGGGACAATAGCTATAATCTACTTCATCTAATAAAGTTTTACCTATCTTTTGACGTTCCCTAGATATTGTATCTGCATATTTAACCAACTTATCCCATAATGGCTTCGCACTATCTGGTAACCCTGCAGATAAACTACGCCTCTCAACAGCCTCCAATAATTCCTTAACGCCCTTATCGGTAATCTTGCCAGTTTTGGTCATCTTCTTCATATCATCAAGAATACCTGTCGCAAAACTAAGTGCCTTCTCATCCCCTACACGCTGTATGGCCTTAGCACGTCTTTTGATTTTAAGAAGTTTAGC
>JAHIZQ010000235.1 GCA_018814505.1 Candidatus Omnitrophota bacterium | reverse complement strand
TTTACTAAAAAGAACTTTTATAGAGATCCCGGACATGTCGCTTTCAGCGAAATTCCGCGATGGCAATTGGAAGGAATGACATTGCGGAAACATTAGTCTTGTTTGTTATCCCGGAAACACTGAAAGTGTTATCCAGGATCTTAATCACAAAAGTGTTTATAATATTTTATACCGTATAGATGATCCACAATTATGTGATACCTTTGGAACAATTATTGTGTAGGGGCGCAAAATTGGAAAACATAACAGTAAAGATAAAGCGTAAACAAGATTCAAAAGACTTGCCTATTCCGGCGTATGCCACTTCAGGCTCAAGCGGAGTTGATTTATACGCTGATGTTGATACCGACGTTATTATCTCTCCTGGTGAAATCAAATTAATATCCTGCGGTATTTATATTGAACTACCGGAAGGCTATGAGGCTCAGATACGTCCAAGGAGCGGATTAGCCTTGAAACACGGTATTACTCTTGTGAACACTCCCGGTACAGTTGATAGCGATTACCGCGGTTTAATAAATTTGATAGTAATCAATCTAGGTAAAAGTGATTTTAAAGTGGAACGTGGGCATAGGTTAGCTCAGATGGTTATACGTGAGGTAACCCGCGTTGATTTTGAAGAAATCGAAGAATTGGGTGAAACAGAACGTGCGCATGGCGGCTTTGGGCATACAGGAATTTGAAACGAGCAATAACTGAAACATTTTAAATAAGCGGTATTATGACTTATATTCATGTGGTACTATCAGGTGTTGTGCAGGGGATAACCGAGTTTTTGCCCGTATCAAGTTCGGGACACCTGGTTTTTCTGCATAAGTTTTTTGGTTTTACGGAATCGAGTGTTTTTTTTGACATATGTCTTCATGTAGCGACAATGTTGGCGGTTATTTTGTATTTTCGTAAAGATATTATTGAGTTGGTGCGAAAAAAAAACTCGAAATATTTTCTCTATATTGTTTTAGGTACGGTACCGGCGGGTATAGCCGGATTGCTGTTTGAAGAAAAAATAACCAGTGTTTTTAGCAATTATAAACTAGCCGCGGTCATGCTTATACTAACTGGCTGTGTGCTTTTTCTCGCTCAGGTATTTTTAAACAGAAAAAACTATATAACCAGAGACATTAACGGTAGGTTTTCGGTTTTAATAGGCGTGGCGCAGGCGTTTGCGCTTTTTCCAGGATTATCACGAAGTGGCATGACAATTTCAACGGCATTAATTTCCGGAATAAAAACAGAAGAAGCGTTTAGGTTTTCTTTTTTATTGTCAATTCCGATTATCAGCGCGGCAATGCTTTATAAACTGCTTACGATTGATATTTCAAGCTTAGCGCTTTCCAGCGGATTGTTAAAGTATGCGGTTGGGATGGTTACGGCTTTTGTGTTCGGTTTTTTAAGTCTGAATTTTTTATGGCGCATCATTAAGTCTAAAACACTTTTTATTTTTGGGATCTATTGTATTGTTCTGGGGGGAAGTATAGTTTTATTTTAACGTGGATTCAGTTTTAAACAGGTTAAGACTAAAGGCAATATATGGATGAGGTAAGAAAAAATGAGATTATTGCGGTTCTGTTGTTTGCGATAAGCTTTTTTCTGTTTTTGAGCATAGTTACTTTTAACGAACTGGATCTGTCGTTCTATACCAGTAGCCCAAATGGTGTTTTACATAATGCCACTGGAGTTATCGGAGCTTGTGTAGGAGGGTTTTTACTTTTTTTTGTGGGAAAGGCGGCGTATGTTATGCCCATTCTCATTCTTATTTGGGGGATAGCTCGTCTTTTTCAGGTAAAAACTCGTAAATTTTATTTTAAACTGATAGGAACAATAGTTCTTATTACTGCGGTTAGCGCCAGTTTAAGTATGATGTCCGATGTGAGCGCTACGCTTGCGTTTATGAATGGTGGATTAATTGGGAGCATTGTGTCGGCTTTTCTGCTTGAGTATTTGGGCAAAGGAGGCGCAATAGTTTTTGTTTCGGCTTTTATTGTTCTCTCAGTACTTATCGCGACGGAGTTTCTTATTTTACCTGTAATAACGATATCAATCGGGTTTTTTCTAAAATCGCTAAATAATTTTTATTCGTGGGTACTGGGAAAAGTGCGACTTTGGACGGAAAAGATGAAAACAAGTGGAGACACAATTAAAAATGCCAAAGAAGAAGTGGCGAAAAAACTTGAACGAATGAAAAAGCAGGTTTATGAAGCAAGACGCAATTCTATCCCAGGAAACATTGAGAAACAAGGTTTTGGAAACACTGAATTGGAACCGCAGATTGTAACATCGGCGAATTCACAGAAAGTGAGAATGAAACCAGCGCGCGTTGCGTCATTTCCAGACGGAACTACTGGGAAGATAGTGAATTATAAATTGCCGGATATAGATCTTTTAAAAATGCCGCCGAAAACCAATATCAAAGAACGGGAAGAAGTCCTGAAAAGGAACGCCGCGATTCTTGAAAACACGCTTTTTGAATTTGATGTTGAAGCAAAAGTTGTGCAGATCAATAGAGGACCGGTTATTACGATGTATGAATTGGAACCGGCTGTTGGGACAAAAGTTAACAAGATAACGTCATTAGGGGACAATTTGGCACTTGCTATGAAATCGTCAAATATTCGGATTGTCGCGCCTTTGCCGGGCAAAGGTACAATCGGAATCGAGATTCCTAACGAAAAAAGCGAACTTGTTATTTTACGCGACACGCTGGGAAGCGTGGAATACCACAATGAAGAATCGACGTTAAAACTTGCGCTGGGTAAAGACGTTTCTGGAGTTCCGATTATTGCCGATCTTGCTAAAATGCCGCATCTTTTGATAGCGGGTGCAACTGGTTCAGGAAAAACAGTATGTAT
>JAHIZQ010000234.1 GCA_018814505.1 Candidatus Omnitrophota bacterium | reverse complement strand
TCTCCCACTCCGCGTTGGTATATGGCAAAATAGAACTTAAAAACCCATACGTCCTTACAAACGCCTTTGATTTGCCCTTAAAATCAACCTGACCATCTTCATCCAATTCCGCTTTATAGGTAGCAACACAAGCATCTAGTATGGGATCAAGAACAGTTCTTTCCTCGCCGTTTAAATACCTGATAACCAGCTCCTCAACCTGACTCCACACATAAACCTGATAACCGTCTAAAGCCGCTTTCAGGTCATGCAGTTTATTCGGGTCAGTTTCTTCACTTAAAATCGTTGTCCTGTAATAATCCGCAAACGCCTCCTGAATAGTCTTTGTATCGTTAAAGAAATCCAAAACAAAGGTGTCATATTTTTGTGGATGCGCACGATTTAAACGTGAAAGGGTTTGAACAGCCTTTATATTGGAAAGCATTTTATCCACATACATTGTATGAAGTAACGGCTCGTCATAACCTGTTTGGAACTTATCCGCGACAATTAAAAACCGATAAGGGTCTTTTTTAAATTTCTCCGGGATCAAATTGCTTGGAAAACCATTAAGCTTCATCTCGGTCACTCTAATACCGCCAAACTCATGCTCTCCCGAAAACGCGACAATTGCCTGATAAGGGCTTTTACTTTCCTTCAAATAATCCTTAAAGGCGTGATAATATTGCACTGCTCGCTCGATTCCGCTTGTTACAACCATGGCTCTAGCGTTGCCTCCGATTTTACGCAATCCGGCAACCTGCTCATGAAAATGATCGATCATGATTTCAGCTTTTTCTTTGATAGCATGGACGTGGGATTCTACATATTTGCGCAGTTTTTTTTGGGCTTTCTTAGTGTCATAAAGCGGGTCGCCCTCTACTTTTTTCGCAAGACGGTAATAACTGTCAACCGGAGTGTAATACTTAAGTACATCAAGGATAAATCCTTCCTGAATAGCCTGTTTCATTGTGTACGAATGAAACGGCCGGTGTTTGACCTTATCTCCCTCTTTAAAAGCTTCGCCGAAAATCTCAAGTGTTTTGTTCTTTGGCGTAGCCGTGAAGGCAAAGTAATTGGCGTTAGAAATCATCTTCTTCGCGTCCATAAGCTGGTTGATCTTATCTTCAATAGTGATTTCCGGATCTTCGCCAAACTCTCTGTTTGTTTCAGCCAGAGCCACATTCATCTGAGCAGAAACTCGACCACCCTGACTGGAATGCGCTTCATCAATAATAATCGCGAATTTATTGGAGCGATGTTCATCGCCTATTTCGCTTAAAACAAAAGGAAACTTCTGCACAGTCGTAATAATGATTTTCTTACCTGACTTCAAAAATTTACGCAGATCACCAGACCTTTCAGCATGACCGACAATAGCCGAAACTTGAGCGAATTGTTTTATAGTATCTCTGATTTGTTTATCAAGAATCCTGCGATCAGTAACAACAATTACAGAGTCGAATAATATTTTTTTATCTTTTTTTAATCCAACCAATTGATGAGCAAGCCACGCGATGGAATTACTTTTTCCACTACCTGCAGAATGTTGGATCAAATAACGCTTGCCAATGTCAGATTCCGGAATGTCCGCCAGTAGTTTTAGGACAACATCCAACTGATGATAACGCGGGAATATCTGCTTATATCTCTTGCGCCCTTTGTCGTCTTTCTCTTCAACTACCTGCGTGTAGTTCTCAATAATATTAGTAATGCTCTTTTTTTTAAGGATATGTTTCCACAAATAGTCAGTAGCGATCCCTTCAGGGTTCGGCGGATTACCCGCTCCATCGTTAAAACCTTTATTAAACGGCAAAAACCATGAGCCTTTACCTTTAAGATGTGTACACATCCACACTTCGTGGTCATCAACGGCAAAATGAACAGCGCATCTGCCGAACTGAAAAAGCAGTTCTTTCGGGTCACGATCTCTTTTGTATTGCTGAATTGCGTCTTCAAATGTCTGTTTGGTAAGTTTATTCTTTAGCTCAAACGTGGCCACAGGCAAACCATTAATAAAAATAGCAATATCTAAAGATAACTGTGTCTCATTTTTGCTGTAATGAAGCTGGCGGGTTACACTGAATACATTTTTATCATACAAATCATTAGCTTTTATATTCTCTTCTGAAGGATCACCATAGAAAAGATCAATAGTATATTGATTATGTCGAATACCTGTTCGCAGTACATCAATAACGCCTCGTTTGGCAATTTCACCCTGCAAACGATGAAGAAACTGTGTCCTGCGCGCGCCTTCTTCATCCAAACGCAAACCTTCGTAGACTTTTTTTTGGGTTGCTGAAAGAAATGAGAAGAGTTTCGGCCAATCAAGAGCGTGATCCCGATCGAAATCTGTACTGTTGCCTTGAACGTAACCGGCATCGTTTATCAGGGACTCGATAATAATTGTTTCGAGTCCTTTTTCACTGATATCTGTCTTTCCCATAGAATACCTCCTCAACCTCAATTACAACATGAGTCACTTTTTCTATCTTACTTTCCAACAAATTCCTTCTCTGCGAGTTATAATAAGTCTATTATTTGTAATGACTTACGCAAAATTAGGCACTTTCTTTCTATCTTAATCACACTTTTTTATATCTATTTTGATTCCATCTTTAAGACCCACACGGGAAACTTTGTCGATTTTGCCTTGTTTTCGATAATCCCTTTTTTCTTGGACAAACCATAAATTAAATTTGTAATCTTTATCTTTTTCTGTTTATCCGAAAGAATTTCGGGCAATTTACTCATCAAAAGATCATTAAGCTCTTTTCTATTTGCCTTCTTAAATTCCTTCAAATAATTCAAAATAAGATTT
>JAHIZQ010000028.1 GCA_018814505.1 Candidatus Omnitrophota bacterium | reverse complement strand
GCAAAAAAGATCCTTCTTATATAATAATTGACGAATTTGTTAATATTTTTCCGGTATTCTTGTTTGTTCCAATCACGTTTTTTACGGTTATTATGGGATTCATTCTATACCGTTTTTTTGATGTTACAAAAATCTATCCGATTAAAGAACTTGAAAAAGTAAAAAGCGGATGGGGAATTATGCTTGATGACTTTTTAAGCGCTGTATACGCGAATATCGTTCTTCATCTTATTTTGTTCTTTTGTTCAATCTAAACTTTTTTCGGATTATTTTTTACGATAAACCGCGGTGGAAGTATCAAAGTTCAAAGTATTCCCAAGAAAAGTATCTGCTTTAAAATAGTACTGCCTTTAAAATAACTTTTCACACACATTTAAAGAAATTCTGCTGTACGCGTTAATTTGACTTTAGCTCGTTTCTCCTTATACTTGCTAGTGCGTATAAATGGTAACAGTTGGCACTAAAAGATAATACTAATGACGAAGAAAACATCTGCAGTAATAGCTAAAAAAGTGCCGTATGTTGGTTGTAATTAGGAGGACAATGATCATTTATTATATCGAAATTCTGCGGCATATCGTAAAACATGTGAATTTATTTCATTCCCAGATAGCAAAAAATAAAATCTACAATGGTTAATTAGCATAGATGCGTAAAGAATTTAAGCTAGGAGAAAACAATGAGTTGTGTAATGACAGTACCTGAAGTGGCAACATATTTAAAAATGAAAACAGTAAACATTTATAAACATGCTCAAGGCGGAAAAATTCCAGCATTTAAAGTTGGTTCAAAATGGCGTTTTAAAAAAGAAACCATTGATAAATGGATAGAAAAACAGGAAAAAAGGTTGTAGGATACTTTGAAAGTGACTTAATAAGGCTTTTTTTGTATAGACGCACTACCTGTTAGTTGTACTGATTAAAAGTTTGAGTGTTCATGTACACGAAAGTTGAGACTAATGATAAATTTTTATGAAGCGTCTAATTTTATAGCCGCGGTGGTAAACGTAGTAGTTGCAGTTTTCATACTGGTTAGAGGGTGTAGAATCAGATTATGCCAAATTTGGACAATATTTGCTTTTTGTGTTGCCATATCTGGCTTTGGTGCGTATATGGCAACAAGCGCGAGTGCATATGATTCGACATTTTTTTGGTGGAGGATAGCGCACGCAGGCGTTATTATGTTGCCGGTATTTCTTACTGTTTTTGTGATAATTTTAGTTATGCGTCCATTTGACAACTTTTTACGAAAATCCCTGTTTCAGAAAAAATATAATTACAAACATTTCTTAAAAACTTTTACTGATGAAATCTTAACGGTTATTGGGTTTAATTCTTTATGCGGTCATGCTGTTAATAAGCTTGCGGAAATAATGAGATTAAACCATGTGACATTATTCTTTTATAGTGATGAAGATATACGTTATAACTTAGTTGCTACAACACTTTCGAAATCGAAGATTCCTTTAACCTATTTAGAGCCGAAAGAACCGTTGGTTAGACATATGACCCAGAGCCGGGAACATCTTCATCGGGTGGATGTTGAGCGTAACGCGTGTAAGGATAAACAGATAGACGATATTCTTAAACTTTTTGACACGAATTTTGTTATTCCTTTGTTTAGACAAGAAAAGATGATAGGCATACTATTTCTTGGAAACAAAAAATCAGGTAAAGGTTTTACCCAAGATGATAGTGATATTCTACTGCCGCTTGCAAAAACTTTATCGGTTGCAGTGACAAACGCTCAGCTTTTTACAGAACTTTCAAAAGCGCAGGCACAGGCGGCTCAGCGTGAAAAAATGGCTGTAATCGGTACGCTTTCAGCGGGATTAAATCATGAAATATGTAACCCCTTAGGTATTGCTCGGGGGCAGTGTGAACTGTTTTTACTGAATGTAGAAGAAGGGGTTTATCAGGATAAAACACTGGAAGAACTTTTGGCCAAAGCGCAGGAAATTATGCAGAAAGTTATACATGAAGTAGACCGAGCAACGCTTATGACAAGAAAACTTTCCTCTTTCGCGAAACCTTCTAAATGTGAAATTTTGGATAATGTTGATGTGGGAAAAGAAATTGACGAAGTGATATCCTTAATAGAACATGATCTTGAGCTTGACAACATTACGATAAAAAAAACTGTGTCAAAAAAGTTGCCCTGTATTGAGGCGGACAATAAACAATTGCAGGAGATTTTCTTTAATATCATACGAAACGCCGTTCAGTCAATAAATGACACAGGGACTATTTACGTACGAATTGAGCATGACAAAAAGAAAGTTTATATTGAAATCGAAGATACTGGCTCTGGAATGGATAAATTTGGTTTGACACAAATCTTTGACCCGTTTTTTACAACAAAAGATCCCGGCAAAGGCACTGGACTGGGACTATATATTGTAAAACAAATAGTCGAAAAAAATAACGGAACGATTTCTGTTCAAAGTGAATTAGGCAAAGGTACGATTTTTCGGCTTGTTTTTAAAGTTGCAAATAAAAAAAAACAAACGATTAAAAGAGATGGGAAAAACGAATTGCGTAAAAAACTTGAAGATATTGTCGGTTGATGCTGAAAAGAGTAGCTACTTACTTAAAATAAGGTACATGAGTTTGTTGAAAAAACAATAAATAGTCTAAAATATTTGAAAAATCTTGTTAGTAAAGCCACGTCGGTAAAAGGCTGAAAGAGGAAGGGGGGTGGATATGGTTAAACTACTGGTTGTGGATGACGAGACTGACATATGTGATTTTGTTCGTAATTTTTTCAAGGAAAGATATTTTGAAGTTTTTGTCGCGCATAACGGAAAAGACGCGCTAGACATTATCGAAGCGAAAAGCCCAGAAATACTTCTTTTAGATATGAAAATGCCGGTTATGAATGGTATGGAAACATTAAAAGCGCTTCGTGAAAGAAACAAAAACATTAAAGTTGTTGTGATAACCGCTATTGATGATATAGACACAATTCGGGAAGCAAAACGTAATGGTGCGGAAAGCTATATTACCAAACCATTGTTACTGGAACAGCTTGAACGTACGGTTTTAACTATCGCGGAACAAATAAAAATGGATGTAAAACAGTAGCTATGAGTTTCAGCGGGCAGATATGGACAGAACGAATAATATTATTTTAATTTTTGAGGAGACCGAACCATGACTCATAATGAAGATAATTGGCTAAAAGTTCAGGACTGGATAGTCGGGAAAATGCGTAATTGTGACGGCGCGCTTATTCCTATGGATAGCGAAAGTATGCAAAAACGCCAGGAACCGGAGCTTGATTATCAGTTTTTTCTTGAAAATGCGTCCCGAACAATGATACGGTTTAAAAGGCCCGAACGACTGATTCGTATGATTGTGCGAATTATTGATGAACAGGTAAAAGTGACACATACGGCAATGCTTTTACGCAGAAGAGATAGTGATGAGTTTACAATTATTGACAGTAAGGGAGAAGAAGGTGTAAAAATACCTATAGGATTTTTGCGTCTTACGGTAGAGAACCCTTTAATCAAGATGTTTCAGGAGGGACATAATTACAAGTTATCTGAAATTGGCGCGTTGGAATACAAAGAACTTTTGGATATTTTGCACAAAAGGAAGGACATAAAGCTTGATAAAGAGACAAAAGAACTTATTGAACTTACGGTTCGGCAAATGGAACTTTTAAAAGCTAATATTTGTATACCGATTGCGTACAAAAAAGATCTTATTGGTGTTTTTATCCTGGGTAAAAAGCTTTCTAATATTAAGTTTTCAAGGCAGGAGGTTGGGTTTTTTACGACGCTTGCGAATGATGTGGCCATGGCTCTTTCAAATGCCCAGCTCATACAGAGTTTACAGGAAAAAATTACGG
>JAHIZQ010000233.1 GCA_018814505.1 Candidatus Omnitrophota bacterium | reverse complement strand
TATTTTTGCCCCAATCGCCGCCGGAAACCCATACCCCATAGTTCCCAATCCTCCACTGGAAATCCATGTCCGCGGTTTTGTATATGTATAATACTGCGCCGCCCACATCTGATTCTGACCTACTTCTGTACAAATTATAACATCTTCGCCCTTGGTTAATTTATACATTTCCTCAATAATAAATTGAGGCCTCAATTTATTATCATCTTTATACCTAAGCGGAATTTCTCTTTTCCAAGTAGAAATTTTTTTGTGCCATTCAGTAAAATCAGTTTTCCCAGATAAATTCTGCAATTCGTTAAGAATTTCTTTCGCATCGCCGATAACGGGAATATCCACTTGTACATTTTTGCTTACACTTGCCGGATCAATATCAATATGCGCGATTATAGCCTTGGGCGCGAATGTATCAACTCTACCGGTAACTCTATCGTCAAACCTGGCGCCAACGGCAATAATAAGATCTGCTTCCTGCACAGCATTATTCGCGTAAGCAGTACCATGCATCCCCAACATACCCAAACTTAAAGAATCGTCTTCGGGAAAAGCACCAAGCCCCATTAAGGTTGTTGTTACAGGAATCTTTGTTTTTCGCGCGAATGCGGTAAGATTCTTACTCGCGCCGGAAAGAATAATCCCGCCTCCCGCGTAAATAACAGGTTTTTTACATTTGTTAATGGCCTTAATAATTTTTTTGATCTGACCCATGTGACCTTTATATGTAGGGTTATAACCTCTCAATGTAACTGTTTTAGGATATTTAAACTCCGCGGTCTGAAGCTGTACATCTACCGGCAAATCTATCAAGACAGGACCCGGCCTGCCTGTTCTTGCTATATGAAAAGCCTCTTTAACAACTTGCGCCAGTTCTTTAACATCTTTTACAAGATAATTGTGTTTTGTAATTGGACGCGTAATTCCTACCATATCAGCTTCCTGAAAAGCGTCATTACCAATGAGCGCGGAATTAACCTGTCCGGTAATAGCAACTATCGGAATAGAATCCATATGAGCAGTCGCTATCCCGGTAACTAGATTTGTCGCTCCGGGACCTGACGTGGCGATACAAACGCCTACTTTACCTGTCGCCCGCGCGTACCCATCCGCCGCGTGTACCGCTCCTTGTTCATGTCGGGTTAAATGAAACTTTATAGCCTTTTCACTGTAAAACTTATCAGTCAAAGGTATAATTGAACCCCCCGGATATCCAAAAATATGTTCCACTTTTTCGGCTTTAAGGCTTTGTATCAATATTTCAGCACCAGTAATTTTATTCATTTTATTCCCCTTCTCCGACCTTTTGCCCGATTAGGCCCCCTTGATCCACTATTAATAATAATATTTTCTTTATAATATAGCAAGCACGATCTAATTTACATAAAGGAAAAGTATAGCATATTGAAAAGCTTTGTCAACTAGGTTTTAGTTTTTCAAATTCAGCAGTTTCCCCTACAACGTATCCATTTAGAGAAAAGGAACACCCCTCAATTTCTCACCTCAAAAAAGGAAAATTAAGAGAGATTTGTTTTAATTTACCCCCCTTTTTTTTCAAAGGGAGTTTGTATAGCTCTTCCCATTCACTACATGATCACACTAAAACTCAGTTTGTATATTCGATTAAAAAACAAATACACTTTCGAATAAAAACACTTAAAGACTAGCGAGTATAAACCCTCGGAACTCTATCTGTTATTGCGGATAAAATCTCGTAAGGTATGGTTCCCGCAAGTTTCGCTATTTTTTCAATATTAACTTCTGAATTAACTTGTCTGCCAACCAAAACCACTTCATCGCCCTCTTGAACATTTTCAATATGACCGACATCCAAAAGCGTCTGATCCATTGTAACCATACCCACAATTCTCACATATTGACCCCGAATTAAAGCTTCCGCTTTATTCGAAAGAATGCGCCCATATCCGTCAGCGTACCCTATTGGAATTGTAGCAATCTTCGTCCACTTCTGTGTTATATAGGTTCTCCCATAACTTATCGCTCTGCCCGGGGGCGCTTCTTTTAAATGCACTATTTTGGTTTTCAGACTCATAACCGGATTAAGCTTAAGTTCTTTTCGAAAATCTTCTTTCGGGTATACGCCATAAAGCAAAATACCCGGACGCACCATATTCAAATGAGACGATTTCCAATCAACTACCGCGATACTATTAGCAGAATGCCGGTATTTCACACAAATGCCTTCCCTTTTCTCTAAATCTTCTAAAACTTTATCGAAATATTCTATTTGCAGTTGTGTTACCATTTTATCTCTTGCGGCAGAAGAAAAATGCGTATAGATCCCTTCCATTTCAATTTTTTTCATTAAATACACTTCCCGCATGAAATGAACTGCCTCCTCATGCCATATTCCTATTCTTCCCATTCCTGTATCAATTTTAACATGTACTTTCGGCTTCATATTTGTTTCGTCCGCAATATCCGCAAAAACTTGTAAAAGCGCACGACTACATAAAGTAAGTGTAATATCATGCTTTACAGCCGCTTTTGCCTCTTCTTTAAGAACAGCCCCTAAAACAAGAATGGGCACTAAAATACCTGCTTTTCTTAAAGTTAATGCTTCATCGACCGTCGCCACTCCTAAATAATCCACACCTTCTTCCACAAGAACTTTGCTGACAGGACATATGCCATGGCCGTAGGCATTGGCTTTAACCACCGCGAGAATGCTAACCTTGTCGCTAATAACACCCCTTATACAGTTTAGATTATGTTTAATCGCGTTCAAATTTATTTCCGCCCATGTCGGCCTGTAACTTGTCATCATATCCTTCTTCCTTAATTCTCCAGGAGCTTTGGGGTCAGCCCTGAGCTTTGGGGTCAGCCCTTGAAATGTGAAACTTGACAATTTATTTATGCTAAGTTTCACATTTCAAGGGCTGACCCCATTTATCTGCTTATGCTACATTCTTTTTCATGCAAATATAAAGGTTCTATAGTTTTATGATTATCTGTTTTTTTTAAAGATTTTTTTATACCTATTCGCGCAATATAAACTGCTTTTGGATACCAATCTACTTCTTCCGAATAATCCGCAAAAGGGCACGAATCTAATTCCTTCTTATATTTCTTCACGGCATCTCCGAAAAAAAATACATTTTGTTTTAACCCTTTTAAAAAATCTTCGGGCTCAGCTAAAATATAACCTGAAACACGTTTAACATCTCGCTTAAAACAATCATAAACACACGTATATATTTTGTTCTTTCGAGCGTCTAAAAAAGGTGCTATTAATTTATGTTTTTTCCTGGATGCAAACCTTTTTGATACATTACCCGCCATCGCGTCCACTGTCGGGACAACAACTGCTTTAGCAGAAAGTGACGTCAAAAAACCCTTAACCGTTGCCATAGCTACACGTAATCCGGTAAAAGAACCAGGCCCTGAACCCACGCATATTAGGTCCAAATCCCGCATAGTCCAGCCGAGACTATCCAACATATCCTTTATTTTTTCGATTAAAATCTCACTATGGCGTATTCCTACGTCTTTATGATATTTTTTTTTAAGTTTATTATCCTCAACACATGCTATTGTTAAAAATGTTGTTGAAGTATCAAATGCTAAAACTTTCATTCTTCTCTCTTTACAATTTGTGTTAAAAAAAAATTTTTCTGCAGAAAAGAGCCATCCTTGCCTCCCCCAATCTAAAACAGCTGTTTTAAAAGCTTTTAGCTCTTATATCTTTGCAATAATTTTCTTAAATTTACCGCCTATCGCTCGAAAACTTAAGAGTCTATTCTGTTTCGAACCGTATTTGATAGTTACTTCCAAATACTGTTCCGGCAAAACTTCTTTTATTTTGTCTGCCCATTCAATTACAGTTATTCCGCATCCGTAAAAATAACGTTTATAATCCAAAGTTTCACAAAAACTTCTTAGATCTATTCGGTAAACATCAAAATGGTATAAATTTTTTTGCCCCTCATATTCCTTTATAATAACAAATGACGGGCTGTTAACGTAAGACGCATCCTTAACTCCAAGCCCATTTGCTAATCCTTTAACAAAAACAGTTTTGCCAGCGCCCAACTCCCCGACAAGAGCAACAAGATCTCCTTTTTTTAACTGTTTCGCTATTTTTTCTCCCAAATTCATGGTTTCGAGAGGAGAACTGGTAGTAATCTTTTTTATGTTTTCCATTTAACAGCCTCTTTACTAATCATTACATATGCCGGTATCCACGTTTTTGGAGGCGTACCATAAGCCCTTCTTTCTTCACTAAAATACACCCCTCTTTTTTATCCGTTATTTCACCAATTACACAATAAGCAAATTTGTGCTTTTCCGAACTTAAAAACAATTTTTTAACTTCGCTTGGCGACATTGTAAACAATAACTCAAAACTTTCGCCGTAATACAAAGCATCTTCCAATGAAAGATTCTCTGAAAGAAGAACAGCAGATTGGTATATTATGGCACCGGTCTTACTCTCAGCACATAAACGGTTTAAATCCACAGAAATACCGTCCGATACATCTATCATTGATGTGATTTTGAAGTTTCGCGAAAGAAATCGTGATTCTTTAACGCGCGGAACAAAAGTTAAATGCTCTTTTTTACCATCTCGAATCGGGCCTGTAATCAATATAAGATCTCCCTCTTTTGCTCCGTTACGCCGAATTAATGCGTTCTTCCTTGCCACCCCTAAGATTGAAACATCTATCACCAGCTTATCCGAAGCATTTGTATCTCCACCTACAATAGACATACCATAATTTCCGCATATGCTAAATATGCCGTCATATATCCTGCTTAATTGTTTCGCCGTAAATCCGCGTGGAACGCCAATGTTTACCGTAATGTACTTAGGCTCACCGCCCATTGCCGCGATATCGCTGATATTAACCGCAACCGCTTTGTGCCCAATGTTTTCTA
>JAHIZQ010000232.1 GCA_018814505.1 Candidatus Omnitrophota bacterium | reverse complement strand
TGCGCCGCCCAAAGATGAGACTTTGCGAGAAGAACTTTTTCAGCTGGCACAAAAAATGGGTAATGAATATTTATATTCGGAACTTAAAAAAGTTGATCCTGATACAGCGTCTCGATTACATTCGAATGACCTGCGCAGGATTGTGCGAGCGCTTGAAATATTTACACTTACCGGAAAAACAATGAACGAAAAAAAGAGTGAAACTCGGGGTGTTTCGAAAAAGTATGATTGCCTTATGTTTGGGCTCAGCCTTCCCCGGAAGACGCTTTATGCGCGTATTGAAAAGACGGTTGACAAAATGTTTAGTGAGGATCTTGTCGGTGAAGTGCAAAAGCTTCGGACTAGGAAACTTAGTTTAACTGCGACCAGAGCGCTTGGCATAAAAGAAGTATCAGCGTATCTTGATGGCGAAGTCACTCTTTCCGAAGCTAAAGACGAACTTAAGAAAAATACGCGTAGATATGCTAAACGGCAGTTAACGTGGTTTCGGGCGGACGGGCGTATTGAATGGATAGACGCTGATCGGGACGTAACCACGATTATTGATGATATTGTGTGCCGGATTTAATAGGGTTAAAAATATGGATAGAATTTTGGTTGTTAGGATAGGGAATATTGGTGATGTTTTAATGGCTACGCCTTTGGTGCGTAAGCTTAAAACTATGTTTCCTCAAACGGCAATAGATTTTGTTGTTTCACCGCACGCTGAATTTGCCGTAAAAGGAAATAAGTTTATTGATAATTTGTATGTGTACCGGAAATATAGTAAAGTTAACCGGAAGCTAAGAAAATTTCTGTTTAAAAGGCGCATCAGAAGGAACAAATATAAAATATGTTTTGTACTTGAATCTAACCGTGAATATATGCAATTTGCGTATGATGTTACGGATAAAAATACCTTAAAAATAGGTTATGACGGCTATGCCTGCTCGAATTTATTAGATAAAAAAAACAAATATTTGTATAAAACGCATGTAATAGAAAACCAGCTTTTTTTGTTAAGGGATTTTTTGAAGGCAGAAATTTTAGAACCTGATTTTAGAATGGATTTTTGGTTTCCGGAAAATATCTCAAGAAAATTCAGCGAAGAAGTTGGCAGAGAACTTAAAAGTGCCGGTGATTATTTTGTTGTTCATCCGGGATGTACGGAATATTTGCCTTTACGGGCGTGGCAGTCAGAAAAATTTGCCGAAGTTATAAATTTTGTCGCAGACAAAGGGCTGAATGTCTTTATTACCGGAAGCAAGAACGATAAAAAGGTTATAGACGATATATTAAACGCGTGTGGAAATATGCAAAACGTAACGGTTTTTATTGGCAAAAATATTTGGTCTGCCGCACGTCTTATTAGCAGGGCAAAAGGGGTGGTAAGTCTGGATACAGGAATTTTGCATCTTACAAGGGCGTTGGGCACACCTTTAGTAGGGCTTTTTGGGCCGAGTGATCCCGCGCATACGGGTCCTATTGGCGAAGGGTTTTATAAAGTGATTCGAAAAGATTTTAAATGCGGACCGTGCCATTATTATCCGGAATACCGGCTTGAAGATAAAAAGAAGTGTCTTGACGGGAACGTTACGCCGTGTATGAAGGCGATAACTGCGCATGAAGTGATATCATTAGTTGAAGGAATGGTTTAACGATGCAATTGACATCAGAAAAACGAGAACGGGCTATTTTAGTTACTGTTGTGTGTGAAGGTAGAGTTTCTTGGAAAGGCTCCGCCAAAGAGCACGAACTTAAACGGCTCGCGGAATCATGTGGAGTAGAAATTGTTGACAGCACTATTTGTCGCAGAAAAACATTAACAGCTGATTTTTTTATCGGCAGTGGTAAGGTTGAAGAAATAGCCATACGCGGTACAGAATTAAACGCGGATGTAATTATTTTCAGCGATGATCTTTCTCCATCACAACAGAAAAATTTAGAAAACGTAACAAAAACAAAAACAATTGACAGGACTCAACTTATACTGGATATATTCGCAAGAAGAGCAACTTCAAATGAAGGTAAGGTTCAGGTCGAATTGGCACAGCTTGTGTATCTTCTCCCGCGGTTAAGCGGTAGGGGAATAGAACTTTCGAGATTGGGTGGGGGTATAGGAACCAGGGGCCCCGGTGAGCAAAAACTTGAAGTTGATCGACGGCGTATTCGTGAACGCATAGGAAAACTTAAAAAGCTTTTAAAGAATATTTCGCGTCAACGTGAAATTAGGCGTAAACAGCGCGCGAAGTTTTCGCTTTTGACGGCCGCACTTTGCGGTTACACAAATTCCGGTAAATCCACATTTTTTAACGCTGTGACCACTGCACATGTTACGGCTAAAAATCAGCTTTTTAGTACATTGGATCCGATTGCAAGAAAAATGTCACTGTCCAATAATCAGACAATAATTATTTCCGATACAGTAGGGTTTCTTCATGATTTGCCGCATCATTTAATTGAAAGTTTTAAGGCTACGCTTGAAGAGGTTGTGCACGCGGATATTTTGTTTCATGTTGTAGACATGAGTGATCCGTCTATTGAGGAACAAAAAACTGCTGTTTTTAAAGTTTTGGAAGAAATCGGAGTAAAAGACAAACCGATTTTTACGATACTTAATAAAGCCGATAAAGTTTCGGATAAGCTAGACCAAAAACGTATAGCAAGGAATTTTTCTAATCCTTTAATTGTGTCGGCTTTAAAAAAAACAGGGCTTTCTCAGTTTGAGGATAGATTGGTGCAGTTCATGAATAAAGAAATGGAAGATATTGAGCTTGTTATTCCGCATAAGCAGTATGCTCTAAAAAAGATTATAGCTGAGAATGGTGTCGTAAAAAGCGAAGAATATCGTGAAGATGGTGTTTTTATCACGGCG
>JAHIZQ010000027.1 GCA_018814505.1 Candidatus Omnitrophota bacterium | reverse complement strand
TCTGTACCGAAGAGTTATCAACCGTAATAATCGGTTAAAGAAGCTTTTAGAGCTTAAAGCGCCTGAAGTTATTGTGCGAAACGAAAAAAGAATGCTACAAGAAGCGGTAGACGCGCTATTTGATAACGGCCGGCATGGACGTGAAGTCTTAGGATCAGGTGGACGTCCTTTAAAATCTTTGGCTGACATGTTGAAAGGTAAACAGGGTCGTTTTAGGCAGAATTTATTGGGTAAACGTGTTGATTATTCAGGCCGAAGCGTTATAGTTATTGGGCCTGAATTGAAAATTGACGAATGCGGTCTTCCTAAAATCATGGCATTAGAGCTGTACCAACCTTTTATAATACGTAAATTGCGAGAAAAAGGTTTTGTTCATACGATAAAAAGTGCCAAGAAAATGGTTCAACAGGAGAATCCGGAAGTATGGGATATTTTGGAAGATGTTATTCAGGATCACCCCATACTGTTGAACAGGGCGCCTACACTTCATCGGTTGGGGATACAGGCGTTTCAGCCGAAACTTGTGGAAGGAAAGGCCATTCGGATTCATCCGCTGGTTTGTTCCGCTTTCAATGCTGATTTTGACGGGGATCAAATGGCAGTTCATGTGCCGCTATCTATGGAAGCGCAGATGGAAGCTCGTTTAATAATGAGTGCGTCAAATAATATTTTTTCATCAGCAAATGGACGCCCAATTACAACACCGTCACAAGATATTGTTTTAGGGACCTATTACTTGACAAAGATGAAATCTGGGGTAAAAGGAGAGGGAAAAGCCTTTGCGGATGCTGAAGAAGTTATAATGGCGTATCAGAATGATGAGATTGATAAATTTGCTAAAATAAAGGTACGGATTAACGGCGAGATTGTTGAGACAACGGTTGGACGGCTTATTTTAAATGATATTTTGCCAGATGGTATGCCTTACTATAACGAACATATGGATAAGAAAACTGTTAGCCGTGTAATTTCAGATTGTTACAGGCTTAAAGGGCATAAAGAAACGGTAAAATTATTAGACGCGCTTAAAAAACTTGGATTTGAGGAATCTACGCTGTCAGGGGCATCTATGGCAGTTGCGGATCTTAGCGTACCTGAAGCTAAAGCAAAAAGAATTGAATTAGCGCAGGCAGAGGTGGATAAAATTCAGACACAGTACCAGAGAGGTTTTATAACCGATGGTGAAAGGTATAACAAGATTATTGATATTTGGACTCATGTAACCGAAGACGTGTCAAGCTTGGTTTTTCGGCATTTGGACAATTTTAATCCTGTGTTCATGATGGCAGATTCAGGAGCAAGGGGTTCCAGGCAACAGATAAGACAGCTTGCGGGAATGAGAGGTCTTATGGCTAAGCCGTCAGGTGAAATTATTGAGACGCCGATTACGGCTAATTTCCGGGAAGGTCTTACGGTTTTAGAATATTTTATTTCAACTCATGGCGCGCGTAAAGGTTTAGCGGATACTGCGCTTAAGACCGCGGATTCAGGCTATCTTACAAGAAGACTGGTTGATGTAGCCCAGGACGTCATTATTAGGGAAATTGACTGCGGAACATTAAACGGGATTACCTCAACTGCGATTATTGAAGGCGATGATGTTGTTGTCTCTTTATCGGAACGAATAATAGGCAGAGTTGCTTTGGATAATATTGTTGATATTGTCACGGATACATTGATTGTAAAAGCCGGGGAAATAATTACTGAAGAACACGCGCGAAGAATTGAAGAAGCCGGAATTGAAAAAATACGAATAAGGAGCGTGCTAACCTGTGAAGCAGACTTAGGCGTTTGTGCGAAATGTTACGGCCGCAATCTTGCGACAGGAAAACTTGTAGAAACAGGTGAGGCTGTTGGTGTTATTGCCGCGCAGTCCATTGGGGAACCTGGAACACAGCTTACAATGAGAACATTTCATATAGGCGGTACTGCGAGTAGAATAATTGAACAGTCATTTTTCAAAACAAAAGATGATGGAGTTATGCAGTACCACAATTTAAGAGTTGTGCAAAGTAGAGAACCGGGCGTATTTGTAGTCCTTAATAGGAACGGAGAGATAAGTATTAACGAGCCGGATGGTAGAGAAATCGAAAGGCAAACGATTCCGCAAGGTTCGAGTATTTTCTTTGAAAAGGGTAAGATGATTAAAAAGGGCACAAAGTATGCTGAGTGGGATCCGTATTCAGTTCCGATATTGACGGAAGTTGAAGGGAAAATACAATTTGAAGATATTAAAAAAGATATAACAATGAAAATCGAAGTTGATGAAGCGACTGGTGTAAGGAATAAAGTTATAATTGACCAAAAAGGTGATTATCATCCTCAGCTTTTGGTAATTAACAACAAAAACGAAGTTGAGTCGATTTATCCTCTACCAGTTGGAGCACATATCGCGGTTAAAGATAAACAAAC
>JAHIZQ010000231.1 GCA_018814505.1 Candidatus Omnitrophota bacterium | reverse complement strand
TTTTTACAAAAACTTCTTTTCTGAAGACATGCGCGCTTCCCATAAAATACTTAAAATCCCTACATCTGAGACGTTTCACCCGAGTATCGTTAAAACATTCCGCGAAACATCTATTGGTTTGTTTTTCAAGAATTCTGCCCGAAAAAGCTCCTGTCTCATTATTTTGGGCGTGTTCTGCCAATATCTCCACAAAATCTTCCTTGATTTCAGCATCATCGTCTAAAAAGATAAAAATATCCCCTGTACTTGTTTTTACAGCGTAATTTCTAGCTTTCGCGAGTCCTTTGCCTTGAATACAATGAAACTTCCCGAACGCTGAAAACCTCTGCGCCATATTTTCCAAAGGTTGTTCTCCCGCCTGAAAAACTACAACTGCTTCAACCTCATATTTTTTCTTTCTTAAATAAACTTTTTCAATCGACGCGAGACAATTCTCTAATTCCCGATTTCTTTTATATGTTGCAACAATAAATGAAAACTTCATATTATTAAAACCGTGTTTTTTCCTTTTTTAAAAAATTCCCGGATGAATATATACTTTTCTTAATTTTTTTATACAAAACAAAAAGCCCCGGATTTGCCCTTATCTGCCGAGCCAAAACCCGTTTTAATAATACACTTAAGGATTTCTTTCCGCGGTATACATTATAATCAAACCAGATATAATTCTTCTCGATTTGCTTCCGACTGAATCCAGGTAAATTCAACCTGGCTCTTCCTCTCTCCATTTCGGTATTAAGCGGTTCTTTCAAAAATCCTTTTCTCTCACACACGGAATAAAGCTCTGTACCAGGATAAGGATAAAAAATAGAAAGACCTGTCAGTTCCGGCTGACATATCTTATTAATCTTTATCGTTTCCTTAAAATCTTCAATGGTTTCTCCCGGAATACCTACAAGGTTCAAAAAAGACACCTCAAAACCGTATTTCCTGGCCGTCTTCACTGCGTTTATAACATCCTCATTTGAATAATTGCGTTTAAGTATATCGCGCCGCACTCTTTCGCTTCCGGATTCAAGGCCTATATTTATGAATCTGAAATTACTTTTCTTAAACGCGTAAAAAACATCTTCAAGATCCGCTTTCGGAGTAATTCTTACATTCGCACCGAAAGAAATAGGCCTAATTCGCTCTTTATTAAATTCTTCTATTTTTCCGCAAAGCTCCAGAACCCATTCTTTGTTTACGGAAATGCTTTCCACTTCAAGATATATTTCTTTTCCTTTGTCAGTTTCAGAAACGATACTTTTAATTTCACTCAAGATATTGTCCGGAGAACGGAATCTTGTATATGTTCCTCCTGCTATTTTTTTAAGCGCGTGGTTGGAACAATAAGTACATTCAAAAGGACATCCCCTCCCGAGAAGTATTGATTCCCGCGCGCCGCGCGTTTCACTGATCCATTCTTTCCACATATCCCTGTCAGGAAACGGCAATTGGTCAAGATCTCTTAAAAATGAACGGACAGAATTTTTCTCAATACCTTTTTCACTTTTTATCCAAAGGTTTTGTATCCCGGCAGGTTTTTTTTTGTCCCGCAAGTTGTTAACCAATTCAAGCACCGGCCATTCGCCTTCTCCTATGCATAAAGCATCAAAAGTATTTAAAACTTCATCATCAGGATTCAAAGAAACGTGAACACCGCCTATTGCGAGATAAATATCCGGAAATTTTTTTCTGATATATGTGGCTATATCCCGAATAAAACCGTATTCACTACTTACTGCTGAAAAACAAATTAAATCAGGGGAAAATTCTTCAAGATAGCGGTCTATCAGTTCCAGATTTTTCTTACCGGAAACCCGGCTTAAAACCATTAACCGCGTTTTATGCCCATGCTTTTTTAAAAAAGAAGATATGTAGGATATGCCAAATTGAATCACTTCTGGTGTACTAAGTGGTTTTTCAAAGGACATGATCTCATATAACGAATATATAAAAAGTATTTTCATCGGTCTAAATATTGGGTACCTTTATTCGGTAATCTTTTTTAATGTTTTTTAATACATGCACAGCTTGGATACGAAAAGCTTTCTTATAAAATGATACGTATTTACGCAACAATTTCATTTTGGACGTAGATGATCCATATCTTTCAATAATAAATTTCCATTTCTCCAAAGTTTTTAGCTCGTCATTCGAAATGTTTCCGGCATGCTTCACATATACGGCTAACGGTTCATCAACAAATGAAATCTTTTCTTTCAGGGAAATCCGTAACCACAAATCATAATCTTCA
>JAHIZQ010000230.1 GCA_018814505.1 Candidatus Omnitrophota bacterium | reverse complement strand
TTTTCTATATTTGGATTTGTTAAAGTTCCGACAATCTCCGCACAACACACATTCCTGCAATAGGAAGTCACTCCAACAAGAGACTCTTCCGCGTCCAGCTGATACAGACTATCCGTTATAGAAGGAGCTAAGGACACTATTCTAATGGGCTTTTCAGCGAAAGCTATTCCAAAATATAAAAGCAATGTACAAAACGTAATTAAAATTTTAATTTTTATCGATAATTTCATAATCCAAAATTTTTAAAAAATTGCTTTTTTCTCCTTTTTGTTTATCTGTGCTTTTAATTTTTATCCTTTTATTAAAAAGAGGCCCGTTATAAACAAAAGTATGATATTCTCCCGCTTCACCGCATAAATCAACTGATTCCATTTTTTTAAGGTCTCGCATAAAACTTTTATCAATTTTTCTGCCTAACCATTCCGGACCTAATACATCCTTTTTAACCGCGACAACAATAGCTTCAAACCCTGCTCCGATAAATTCTGAAAGAAGCTCTTCCCGCTCTCTTTGCCATAACGGAAAAATCGGACTAACACCTGTTTCCCTGCACACTCTTTCCACCCACTGGCGATGTTCATCCAAATCAATATCTCCAAAAACTCCGCTTACTACATCTTTTTGTTTTAAACTTAAAACCGTCTTTTTAAACTCAGTTTCATAATTATTCCAGGTTGTTTTATTCTGAAAAATAGGAAGGTCTATGGCCTCTGCCTGCGCTCTTAGCAAGGCAGAACTAATACCATGCGTCCGGGATTTTTTTCCGTCTTCTGAAACCATGTTTAAAAAGCACAAAGCCTCAACATCTTCATTTTTAACAGCCTTGTAATAAGAAAGACACGCGTCTTTACCACCGCTCCAAGAAATAAAACTTTTCATTTGACCCTCCTCCAATCTAAAACATATCCGCAAATTTTACAATGAAACGCAGTTTTGTTCATTCCCGCGCCGCATCCCGGGCACGCTTTTTCACCCACCATGGGTTTAGGCACATCCCCTATAACTTTTCTATAAATTTTGTAGTAGTAATAATGCTCTTTATTTATGAATTTTATGGGCAGATTCTCTGCCAATTCATTCCATTCGCTATCGCTAATTTTTGAAGATATGACTTTTCTTATTTCACTCATACCTGAACCGCATTCTAAAGGCCGTTTACTCTGCCAACAGATTTGCCCGGGCAACAAATCTTCAAAAGCTTTCCGCAAAATCCATTTGCCCCATATTTCTGCATTTTCGCTTCTAATTTTCAAGTCACGCGGAGTGCTAAGAGCTAAATCAACAACCTGTTCATCCAAATAAGGCTGACTGATTTCCAAGCCAAAATATTCCGCTATATCGTTAGAACTAAACGTCATGGAACCGGAAATTTTTTTTATGTATTCTTCTAAACTTTCCATATCCCGCATAAAAGAGTACCCTGCAAAAAGTTCATCGCTTCCATCCCCGGACAAAACCTGTTTTATCCCCATTTCTTTCGCTTTTTGAAGGGCAAAATACACAACAATATCATTTGGAATAGCCGGATCAAAGCTTTTGAGTATCTTTATAACTTCAGGAACTACTTCTACCGCTTCCTCTACTTCTACTTCCCTGCGAAAACATTCGAGCTTTAGAATTTTTGACAAGTAAGACGCGTAAGAGACATCTTCCCCGTATGTTTTGAGATTCACGTTAATAGCCTTAATTTTTGGATTAATCGCGGCTACTATAGAAGAGTCTAACCCGCCTGAAAAAAGAAGCCCTAATCCACTGTTTTTCGGAACAGCTTCGTAAAGACTCTTTTTTAATCGCAAAATAAATTCTTTCATATTACTTCCTTTAATTTGTTAATCAGTTTAAAGTTTTCTCTACGCCCTCGCACGGCTATACGTATGTATTCACCTTTTAACCCCCTAAAATTCTTACAACTTCTGATTAGAACTCCTTTCTTGACCAAAATTGTCCTCAACTTTTCCGAACTGTATCTATTTTTTATTTTTATTAAAATAAAATTCGCCTCGGCTGGAAAACATTTTAATCCCTTAAACTTGGACAACTCTTTTAATAAAAAACTTTTTTCTTTTTCAATCACTTCATATGTTTTTACAGCATATTCTTTATCCCCCAAGACCAATTCACCTGCAATTTGAGCGAAAGAATTCACATTCCAAGGAAGCTGATACTGTTTTAACTTTTTTACAATATCCTGGTGCGCGACAAGATAACCTATGCGCAGTCCCGGAACGGCAAAAAACTTTGTAAAACTACGCAAAACAATTATTTTTTTGTTCTTAACTGCCTCCCTCACAAAAGTATGTTTATTTTGATCCGAAACAAAATCCATAAAAGCTTCATCCATGACTAAAAACCTTTTTGGCCTGATCCCCCAACACTGCCGGTTTTTTATAAGAAGATTTCCCGTGGGATTGTTCGGATTACAAATAAAAAAAATATCGGGATCCGCGAGATTTTTAGAAACTTTTAAACAAAATTGATTTTTTTCTTTTAACCGTAAAAAACTTATATCAGTTTTATGTAGTTTTAAGGCTCTTTCATATTCTGAAAAAGTCGGAACAGGAATAATTGCTGTTCGCGGTTTATACACATTTGCTAAAAGATAAATCAATTCCGCGGAACCGTTGCCAATCAGAATATTGTTTTCTTTGATTTTCCAAAAATCAGCAATTTTCCGGGTTATTTTGGAAGAATCAGGATCCGGATAATTTAATATTTCTTCAAAATTATCGAAAATTTTATTTTTTAAACTTCGAGGCATGTTTAACGGATTTATATTCGCGCTAAAATCAATCAGGTCTTTACCGCATATTTTTTTAGCTTCAT
Source organism: Candidatus Omnitrophota bacterium (assembly GCA_018814505.1). Classification (GTDB taxonomy): domain Bacteria; phylum Omnitrophota; class Gorgyraeia; order Tantalellales; family Tantalellaceae; genus JBDRNE01. Next base: position 77 of record JAHIZQ010000230.1, on the reverse strand, counting down.
AGAAATTACCGCCATGTGTGAAATTTATATTACCCATTTATATTATAACTTAACCCGTAAAGTTTGTCAACTACAAA
>JAHIZQ010000229.1 GCA_018814505.1 Candidatus Omnitrophota bacterium | reverse complement strand
TTCCATTATTTCCATTTCCTGCATAACTAACCTTTCTTTGTTGCTTTTTAATGAGTCAGATAACTCTCGAACGCCCGCTGTCTTTTTTAAAATCACCTCACCATAAACACAACTTCGCCCTACATTTCTTCTTTAATTCTTTTTGCCGCGGCAAGCGGGTCTTTAGCTTGGATAACGGGCCGGCCAACAACAATATAATCCGCTCCTTCAACAATTGCCTGTTTCGGAGTCAAAACTCTTTTTTGATCTTCGCGAGCCGCCCATTCGGGCCGTATTCCCGGAGTTACTACGATAAAATCTTTCCCAAGATTTTCTTTTAATACTCTTGCTTCTTTGGATGACGCCACAACCCCGTCTAATCCGCATTCTTTCGCGAGCAAAGCAAACTTAATAACTTTTTCTTCTATCGCCCCTTCCATGCCTATTGATTTCATTTCTTCTTGATTCATGCTAGTCAAAATAGTTACGCCTAATAGAAGCGGTTTTGTGCTCTTCCCGGCAGAAAGCGCGCCTTCTACTGCCGCCGTAAGCATACGCCGACCTCCCATGCAATGAAAATTCATCATAAACACATTTTTCTCGGCACCGGCTTTAGCCGCATTTTTAACTGTATTGGGAATATCGTGAAATTTTAAATCTAAAAAAACTTTTTTCCCGGCTTTTTCAATTACATCTAAAATCTTGTCTCCGAATTTTGTAAAAGGCGCTATTCCAACCTTAAAAATATCAACTTCCGGGGCCAATATATTGACTAGGTTTTCGGCTGTTTCAAAAGTGTCCACATCAAGCGCTACGATTAATTTTGTTTTTATCATCTTCTTTCTTTCTGAAGGAGCGGCCCAGAGGCCTGTTCTACATATTTTGCTTTCAGATTTTCCCGACCAGTGAACTCAGTTTTTTTATATTTTTTCTTTTCAGATAATCTTTAAATTCTTTCAGGATTAAATCATACCCATCCGGGTTTACAAAATTAGCAGTGCCCACTTGTACGGCCGTCGCTCCGCATAACATAAACTCGACAACATCCATACCTCTCATTATCCCACCTATTCCGATAATGGGAATCTTTATCTTTTTATACGCGTCTCTCACGGCTTTTAATGCCATCGGTTTTATTGCCGGCCCGCTAAGCCCGCCCACAACGTTTCCTAAAACAGCTTTTTGTTCTTCAGCGCACACTGCTATTCCCATATAAGTATTAACCATAGCAACGGCGTCGGCTCCCCCGTTTTCAACCGCGCGAGCTATTTCAGAAACATCGGTAACATTAGGAGTAAGTTTCGCTATAACGACGCTCTTTGTCTTTTTTTTCACCATTTTAATAATTTTTTCCGTCAAGATTGGATCTTGGGCTATCAATTGGTATTTTGTTCCCTCGTGAGTTACGTTCGGGCAAGAAAGGTTTATTTCAAACGCGTCGGGGAAATTTTTTTCTGAAAGTTTTTCCACACACTCTTCATATTCTTTTCCAGTTCCGCCAGCTACACTAATTATAATTTTTGTGTTTATCTTTTTTAAATACGAATACATCTCTTCTTTAAACTTGTCCGCGCCTTTGTTTTCTAAGCCGATAGAATTAAGTAGCCCTGCGGGCGTTTCAACAATTCTCGGAGGTTTGTTTCCTTCTCGCGCGGTAAGGGTTACCGTCTTTGTAATTATCGCGCCAATTTTTTCTATATCTAGAAAGTCTTCAAACTCTTTTCCGTATCCAAACGTCCCTGATGCCATCCAAATGGGATTTTTAAATTCTTTATTTCCAATTTTTATTTTTATATCCGTCATTGCGCATCCCATTTAATCTCTTTTGAATCAAAAACCGGACCATCTTTACATGTCATTTTGTACCCGTCTACCGTCATTATCGCACACCCTAGACACGCGCCTATACCGCAAGCCATGTATTCGGCAAAAGAAATCTGAGTATTTATTTTAAATTTTTCCGCTATTTTGTTTACACTTTTTATCATTGGTTTGGGGCCGCAAACAAACATTATATATTTTTCCCCAATGTTTTTTCGTTTCCCGTTTTTTTCATATTTCTTTAAATATTCGACCAATACATCCGTTACCCTGCCCTTTTTGCCTTGTGTCCCGTTTTCCGTAGCAATAAATACCTTTGATCCTGTTTGCTTTAATCTGTTTTCGCATAAAATATGTTCCTTACTGCAAGCCCCCTCAAAAACCGCTACTTTTATTCCTTTTTTTCTCAATTCTTTTATAAGCATATATAACGGAACTATCCCATGTCCGCCCGCGACAATTAACGCTTCCTTGTCAGGGCTGTTTTTACTCAAGTCAAACCCATTTCCCAAAGGCCCTAGGATTGAAACTATTTCTCCTTTTTGCCTTTGGCTCAAAGTTGCGGTTCCCGGCCCCACAACTTTGTATAATAAATATGTCCTGTCCTCCTCAGTAAAATGCACGCCTAAAGGTATTCTAAGAAGCGGGTCGTTGTTTTTCTCCTGCACTTTTATCATTACAAACTGTCCAGGTCGGGCTTTTAGCGCAAGCCATTCATTTTGTATTGCCATTTTAAAATGATCCGGCGCGATCTTTTTGTTTGATATTATTTTCCCCTGCAAGATTTTTTTTGTTTTCATAAGATGAGTTTAAATTATTTGTCCGTTTTTTACAACAATTTTTCCCGCGCAAATCACGTACTGCGCAATCGCTTTCATTTTCCTGCCGATAAAAGGAGAGTTGGCCGCTTTAGATTGGATATTTTCTTTATCGTAAATCCACTCTTTATCTGGATCAATAATAACTACATCCGCGTTTTTTCCTATTTTTAATGACCCCCCGTCATATTTTAAAATGTTCGCCGGGTTAGCGGTTAACTTCTGAATCAATCCCGGCCAGTTCAAATATCCTTCATCTATAAGATTTTGCACTGAAAGGGGCAACGCCGTTTCCAATCCAATCATGCCAAACGGAGCATAATTAAACTCTTTCTCTTTTTCATTGTCCAAATGTGGGGCATGATCCGTAGCAATAACATCTATTGTTCCGTCTCTGAGAGCTTCTTTTAAGGCTTTAACGTCTTCCTTTGACCTTAAAGGCGGGTTCACCTTAAGATTAGTATCAAATGTTTTGATACTTTCATCCGTTAAAGAAAAGTGATGCGGGGTCACTTCTGCCGTAACATTGACTCCTCTTTTTTTTGCCTGCCTAATTATTTCAACTGATTTTGCGGAACTAACATGGGCAATATGTAATCTTGCGCCGGTTAATTCAGCAAGTTGAATGTCTCTATCAACTATTATGCTCTCTGTTTCCGCGGCAATAGGCGCTAAGCCTAACATTGTTGAAAAATATCCTTCATTCATTACCCCGTCACCGGCTAACTCTTTGTCTTCACAATGAGATATTATAAGTAAATCCAGCATTGACGCGTATTCCATAGCGCGCCGCAGAAGTTCCGCGCTTTCTACGGAAGCCCCGTCATCGGACAAAGCCAGACACCCCGCTTCTTTTAACTCTCTCATTTCCGACAAATATTTACCTTCTCTTGCTTTTGTTATTGTACCTATGGGCAAAACTTTTGCCTTTCCCGCCTTTTTTGCTTTTTCAAACAAAAATTTCACATCGGCCTGGCTGTCACAAGGAGGATTTGTATTCGGCATCGCGCATATTGTTGTAAACCCACCTTTAACCGCAGACCTAACGGCTGTTTCCACAGTTTCGACCTCTTCTCTTCCCGGTTCCCGCAAATGAGCGTGCATATCAATAAATCCGGGCGCTACGATTTTATTTTCGGCTAGGATCGTCTCATCAGCCTTTACCGTGATGTTACTCTGTATATCCAGAATCTTGCCGTTTTCAATTAAAATATCTGCTTTTTTGTTTATTTTTTGAGCGGGGTCAACTACCCTTCCCCCTTTTATCAACATTTTCATACCTCTTCACCTCATCTTTTGTTAACTCATCTATTAGAGTTTTGTAAATTCAACAATAGCTATATGTCCTTTTTTGCCCTTCTCCACATTGCGTGTATTTTTCACACTTTTTTATTGAACTTCACACGCAGACTAGACACTTGCAACGTTTATCTCTCCACTTTACTCAACTTTGCGTGATTCACTAAAAATAAAACCGCCATTCTAACTGCAACACCATTTGTGACTTGTTCCAAAATAACCGAATATTTTCCATCTGCCGCGTCCTGACTCAATTCTATTCCACGGTTTATTGGCCCCGGGTGCATTATCACAACGTCCTCTTTCGCGTATTTACCCAAAAGCTCTTTTGTTACCCCAAACCCTCTTATGTATTCTCGGACACTTGGGAACAAAGCCTTTTTCTGTCTTTCCATTTGAATTCTTAAGA
>JAHIZQ010000228.1 GCA_018814505.1 Candidatus Omnitrophota bacterium | reverse complement strand
TTTTTACAACTCGTAAAATCAAAATCATAATAAAACCCGTTTTCTATTGCCGGACCAATACCCAATATCACGCCTGGATACAAACATTTGACTGCGTCTGCCATAACATGCGCCGCACTATGCCTTAATTTCTGTAATACATCATCATGTTTTTTCATTATTGTGTTTTCTTTTGTTTTAACATTACCGTCAAATCATCCCAACCCCTGTACCCTGGATCATAATTCGGCTTTGCCGGTTTTCTTAGCCCTTCGCCGCAGTCGCTTTGCTCCTTTGTTCCTCTCGACTTCGCTCCCTTCGGCAAGCTCAGGATCATTTTTCGCATTCGCGAAAAATGGTGGGCGAGGAGGGAATCGAACCCTCACGGTTTATTCAACCGAAGGATTTTAAGTCCTTTGCGTCTGCCAGTTCCGCCACTCGCCCGCCTTCTTCACTTTTCTTTCAACAGAAGGAATGGACATGTCCGTTCCTTGCTCATTTCTATTTTTTACACACCAGTTTTCGATGTCCTTCGACTCACTAAAATGCTCTCTAAGGATCATTTTTCGCATTCGCGAAAAATGGTGGGCGATACTGGGGTCGAACCAGTGACCTCCACGATGTCAACGTGGCGCTCTAACCAAACTGAGCTAACCGCCCCCCCTATACATATCAGGACAGACATCAAAATCCCAAAGACAAAATAACCCCTATTTTCCAAAAATACAATGCCAACCAAACAGGCTAAAAGCTTTTACCCACAAATCCTTTAACCCTTTTTGGAGGCGCGGACCGGATTCGCACCGGTGTACGCGATTTTGCAGACCGCTGCCTAGCTTCTCGGCCACCGCGCCATCCTTTCATTCCACCCTTATACGCATTTATGTATTAACCTATGCCATTATAACGAGTTAGATTATCATATCAAAGTAAAAATGTCAATCCACTTGTTTTTCCTTTTAGATACTTACATATCTCGATCATTAATGTACAACTTTGTATCCAAAATTTGATTTATATGGATCCTTTTCGTCGTCTTCAACCCCGCAAATTAACTTTCCCGTAGGCAATCAATATCGGCGTTTACATATAATACGTTTTCCCATTTTTTATGGTTTCCTTTTTTATCTTTTACTAGAATGGTTTTTGCCCCGCTTTCAACCGATAGCCCCGGGAAATATTCATATTCCGGATTTCCAATTGTACCTACGCTTTTACTCGCAGGACAATCCAGTAATCGCACGTCCGCCAAATACTGTTTCTCATATAATACTCGCAGAGTTTCAGGGAAACGTCCCTGGTTTTCTCTAGCATATATATATAGTGCTAATCCAATCCGCCTCAGATTATTAGCACACAGCGTCCGTTCAAGCTTGTGTCTCGTATACTGAATAAAAGGAATCATAAGAGTTCCGGTAATGATTACTATCATGAAAACTACCAATAATTCACTTATTGTAAATCCTTTTTTATTCATCTGTCCCCTGTAACTCTAAAATTCTTTCTGTTTCTTTTAATATTATTTTTGCCATTTCTTTTTTTGAAATTTTTTTTATTCTTTTAATTTGATTGTCTCTCGCCGTCAGCATTACATATTCTTTTGCTCCGGAACCAAACGGATCTTTATTTTTTCTCTTTTCATTCAAAACAATTATGTCCAGGTTTTTATTTTTTAATTTCTGTCGTCCATTTTTTATGAGATTTTTGGTTTCTAAAGCAAACCCTACTTTTACCAAGTTTTTATAATCTCGCAGTTCCAGTAATATGTCAGGATTTTTTTCAAGTTTCAGTTCAAGAAAATCATTTTTTTTTATTTTGTCCTTCTGTAATCTTTGAGGCCTAAAATCGCAAACCGCCGCTGTCATCATTATACAATCATATTTTCTCACCCTTTTTTTTACTTCTTTACTCATCTCTTCTGCTGTTTTTATATTTACTAAACGCACTGCTTGAGGCGGTTTTATCTTTACGGGCCCGCTAATCAGGCACACTTCATGCCCTCTCTTCACGCTTTCTGAAGATATCGCGTACCCCATTTCTCCCGTTGAATAGTTGGAAAGATAGCGGATAGGATCCAATGGCTCTACTGTCGGACCTGCTGTAATTAAAATTTTATGTTTTTTTGAAGTTCTAATTTTCCCTGAAACACTCATTTATTTCTATACCGATTGTTATACTTTAAGAATATTTTCTATTTCTTCAACTATTGTGTCTATTTCCGCCAAATGCCCGATCCCTTCATCTCCGCAAGCCAATCTGCCCTTTATGGGCTCAATAAAATAGTATCCATTTTTCTTGAGATATTTGATTTTTTCCTGTAAAATCACGTTTTTAAACATCCTTTCATTCATTGCCGGAGCGAATACTACGGGAGTCCGCGTAGCGCATATAGAACACGTTAACAAATCATCGCATATCCCGGCCGCGGTTTTAGCGATAATATCCGCTGTTGCCGGCGCGACTAAAATAACATCCGCTTTGTCTGCTAAGGAGATATGTAGCGGATCCCTTTTTTCAGGAAGAGAAAACATATCGCATTCCGCTTTTTCTCCTGAAAGCGTTTCT
>JAHIZQ010000227.1 GCA_018814505.1 Candidatus Omnitrophota bacterium | reverse complement strand
AAAATTGTTATAACCTAAACATAAACTACGCTTTATTTTAACACATTTTTCACAATTGTAGAGCCTCTATCGACGTAAAATTCAGGTCTATTAATTTTGACCGGAATAGTCTTCACATATAATTTCATGCATTATTTTATGTCCCTTTGGCGAAAAATGCATTGGATCGGAAGTTAAAAAAATTTCTTTAGACTTTATCCCTCTACCTTTAAAGTAATCAAGCGCATTGATATAATTAATCCCTTCCTTTTTAAAAAAACTAACTAGTTTTTCCTGCGGCAAATGATTCCCCTTAAAATTATCACGTAACTGGAATTCATATGGAGCAATTATAACAGTAAACGGAATTTTTTTAATTTTTGCGGCATCATTTATATAGATTATCGCCCGCATAGTTTTCATAAAATTTTCCTCATTATCAGATTCATAGAGAAGCCTATCCGCTTCCCAACTTAAAGCCGAAGGGTCTGTTAATATGTGACGCAGAGCTAAATAGAGTTTAGAGCGAGACCTTAAATACTGATTTATTTTTTGGATAAATCTATTCGCCCCTAACGAACAAATCATCTTATTTGCCTGCCCGGATTCCTGTTTTAATGCCCCGATGGCATTATCAATTAGTTCAGCGCTTCTATGACAAATATCGTTTAAACAAAAGATTAAATAGATCCTCTCAACCTCTTCATGTTGAGGAATAAAGTGTTCCATAACGTTTTTATAGTCACGCGTATCATAACCTATTACTGCCGAATTATATATGTTCATCGTCAAAAATTCTTTTCTTGCCAAACCAACAAAGGTATCCTCTTCTCTAGTCCCGGGACCAAAAGCAACCGAATCCCCCAAAAATAAAATTGCTCTACCTGGTTTTCTGATACCCTCAAAATCTATTGGAACTCTAAAGCCGTTAATATCTGTATATACTTTTGTTCCAAAAGACACTGCTTCAATCTTGGCGGCATTTCCGATGCTGTCTCCATAAGCGTTTTTAACAAATAAAGCCCGACTATTTCCCAAAAACGGAATATCACAAAATACGCGGCAATATAATTCTCCCAGTAAAATCAAAAATATCACAAGAACAAAAGAAACCACTATTGAAAAAATTTTTGCCAGGTTGTTACTCATTTTTTGACCGCCATTTTTCCCTCATCATAACGGGTTTCCCTAATATACCACACGTCTGTACCCAGTTTCTCCAGTACTGTAGTACATTTAATAGTTTTTCCACTTTCGAAAAATAGCTGAGTTTCCGTAACTGCTTTTTTCTCTTCCAAGGTTTTCAATTCCGTCTTATAGTTGCAAAGTTGTTCTTTAAAAAATAAATTGTTCCTCAAATCCAACAATTCTTGATGATCAAAACTTTTTGGATCGGTAATTTGGTATGTTAATGTCCAATCACCTGCCCCCATACATCGAAAATAAAATTCCGTCACACCGACAGGATCTGTATCATCCCGAAAAAAACCAGAATAATTTAGAAATAATACAAACATCCATACAGCTAATAATATTGAAACAATCTTTTTCATTTTAATTAAAACCCCTGAAAATATATTTATACCTCGAGTGTTCATACATCATTTCACAAAATACGCGAAAATTCAGCTCTTTACCTGTACTATAAAAAAACTTTCCCCTTTGCCATGCCTCAATCATATTCCAAGGCGTGCCCCAGCCGCCGTCTATTACACACATATACCAGTTGAAAAATAAAAAAACTGAATAGAAAGTTAACGCCGCCGCTAAAACAACTATTCTTTTTCCATATTTTTCAGCCAAAGCGGCCAATCCGACTATGTAGATAGGAAATAATCCCGTAAGATAACGATTTGAAAACGACCAGCCAGCGGTCCATTCAAAGAAATAGCCATTCATCATAACAATTAGTGCCCACATCGCCAAAAACATGTACCCTATCTCTTTTTTGTCCCGAGGCATCACCCCTAACCCTATGGCTGAAAGTATAGTTACCGGCGACCAAACAAATAATCCGTGCAAAGGGTGAACAAAATATCTAAACGTATACTTCGGAAATAATGTCATACGATGAATAACATTTCCAACCGCTTCTTGAGAAAAACATGGATTAAACGGACTTCCGTTGTAATAATAGAACAGTACAGGTAAAATCCATATTGTGCTAAAGAATCCAAACAAAATATATTTTATCCTTGAATAATCTTTTTTTATCATAAGCATAACAAGTAACGGAACTATTAACACAAAATTAAAATATCGCGAAGCTATGGCCAAAGAATAAACCGCGCCAATCCAGAAACTTTTAATCGGCAACATCCTCTCACGCTTCAATATCACATATATAAAAAAAGTAACTATAAGTACATCCACCGCGTGATTATACGCCGGCATAACTACCGCCGCGACAAACGCTGACGTTGAAAAAAGAATACTGAGAACAGAACTTATTCTATGCTTAAAGTTCAGCATGGCCAGTATTTTAAAAATCAGAATTATAGACGCGCCTATATAAAAATTACTGGCAATATTTATGAACGCTGAACGAAGGGTTATTCCTTTGAGAAGTATCGGCGCGGCAAGCATTTTTTCTATGGCGTAACCAGCAAGATAAAACGGCATATTAAAAAAAGAACAAATACTTTGAAGAAAACCCAACTCAAGAAAATTAGGCGCACTTTCAGGATCAGGTATATTCAAAGTTCTCTCCAACAAAGCATAATACAGTTTTCCATCACCTTGAACACGATATATGTTATACCCAAAAGCAAATAATAAAAACACAAAAAGCACTACAAGTTCCCCCTTGTGGCGTATTATCCAATTTGTTATACTTTTTATTTTTGTTTCCATATTGATTCCGCGAATGCTATTAGTTGAGTTTAAGATTGAACCGGTATAAAAATGCCATAATTCGGGCAATTTTTTTCGGCCAGAATTTCTCCAGCATTTCCTGATCCTCTTTTTCCCGCGCGCCTTTTTCCCTCAGCAAATACGCTTCCGATTCCTTGTGCATCCGATGCGCCATAATCTTTTTGTCCACATAAGCAAAACTTCCGTCTATCCCCGACAATCTAAACCACGCGTCCCAATCCACATTGCATTTAAATTTTTCTGAAAATTTAAAAAAACCTATACGCTCTTTGTTGTACATAACCGTCGGACAGGAAATCGCGTTACCGAAAGAAAGTATTGTTCTTTTAATAAATGGAAAGGCAATATTTCTCTTTAGCAAAAAAGGTGTCAGCAGTATTTTCTTTATTAAGAGATGCAAGTTGTACCCCACAAACTTATCCTTGATCAATTCATAATAATCCGTAAACGTAATTACATTGTCTTTTTGCCCTTTTACGGCGCATAAACACAGTTCACAATATTTATGAAAATACAGATCATCCTGATGAGCCAATGTCACATATTTAGTACGGCAAGAATTGTACGCGAAAGACCAGTCCGAAGCAATGCCTTCACAAACAGGGTTTATTATTATGGGAATATTGTATTTTTTTGACAAATTTTCTAAAAAAACTGAAGGTGTAGACGTGGTCATCAAAACATCACTTTGTACAGTCTGTTTTT
>JAHIZQ010000226.1 GCA_018814505.1 Candidatus Omnitrophota bacterium | reverse complement strand
TGAAATATATTGGTCTTTTAAAGCTGTTTCCGTAATTTCTGTTCCCGGATAAAAAATTAAATTGTATCCCTGTAAGAAAAAAGGTTTTGGAAACCGCCTTAAAAGTCCGATGGTTTCCAGTAAATCGTCCTTATTTTCATACGGATTGTTAAAAATTATGTCGTATTTCACGCGAATTCCCAATTGATGTATAACACGAGAGATATCTAAAATCTTTTCATTGGAAATTGGCCTATTATATACGTCGCGGTTAACCCGTTCACTCCCTGACTGAATACCCATTTGTATCTCGCTCAATCCAGAGTTCTTAAGAATTTTTATTTTCTCTTCGTTAAAAGCCATAGGCTCAGCCATAATAAAAAACGGAATATTAATTTTTCTGACATACAGCTCTTTGAATTTCAGCAAATTATCAATGTCTCGCACTAAAAAGCTGTCATCCCAAATGTTAACTCTTTCTATCTTGCCAAAATACTGTTTAGCAGAAACTAATTCTTCTATCACATTTTCTATACTTCTGGTTCTCACATACTTACCCTTACCCGCGTAATTTTTCCAACGATAGCTATTATAACAATAAGAACATCGATAAGGGCACCCCCGAGAAGTCATCAAACTATATTCTAACGTTTTTTTTTGACGACTTCTCTGAGAAAAATCTTCTGAATTCATAAAATACTGGGTATCAAAATCAAAATCCGGAAAAGGGTACTTATCAAGGTTTTCTTCCAAAGAACGCAGTTCGTTCCGTATAATATTACCACGGTCTTTAAACCAAATGTTCTTTATTTCCGTATTATGCTTATTTTGGGAGATACTATTTGCTACTTCCAGCAAAGCCTCTTCACCTTCTCCCAGGCAAATCATATCCGCGTAACGCAAACACTCTTCCGGCATAACATTTACATGAGCCCCGCCCCAAATAACCGGAATATGTAAATCCTCTTTTATGATTTTTGTCAAAGTAACAGCAGACAAAAAATTATCAGTTACCAGACTAACTCCGGCAAAATCAATCTTCTTTTCCTTTAAAATTCGTATAAGTTCCCGCGAATTACATCTATTCAAAGAACCTTCACAAAAGAAACAAGTAACTTCGTAACCGTTTTTTTTTAGATAAGACGAAAGTAATCTTGTATTGATACTGTTATCTAAAAATGAAAATAAAGCTATATTCGCTATCATTTTTGCATCCTTTTATCGATACCACGTCAGACTGCGCTATAACCACCATCAATAATTATATTCGTACCAGTTATCCACTTAGCTTGGTCTGACAAAAGAAATGAACATAATCCTGCTACATCTTCAGGACTTCCTATCCCTAAAGGGTGCCCTAAAACTACCGCTCTTTTTTGTTCTTCGGATATCATTTTAAATATATTTTCTGCGATTTCCGTCTCAACCATTCCAGGAGAAACACAATTCACTCTAATTTTTTTCTTTGCTAACTCCACCGCCATTGCTCTTGCCCCGGCTATTAACGCACCTTTACTAGCACAATATCCAATCTTTGCCGCCTGTCCCACAATCCCCATAACAGATGCAATAAAAACAAAACTTGCGCCGTTTGGATTTAAAAATCTTTTTTTAGATATTACTTTAGCAAATTCAAATCCAGCTATAACATTCGTTGCAAATAATTTTTCATAATTTTCACTCGAAATTACTTGTAGCGGAACACTCTCTTCAAACCCAGCAGAATGAATAAAACCATCAATTCTACCGAATTTCTCAACAAACACATTCACAACATCTTCAACTTGTAGATAATCCGTAACATCCACCGCGTAATAACAACTTTTTTCTTTTTCTATTATGTCCAAAGTTTTTTTGATTTTTTCCATGTTTCTAGCAACCAGGCACACGTTTGCACCAAGTCTATTCGCGGCAATAGCACACTCTTTGCCAATACCACGCGAAGCTCCCGTTATCAAAATATTTTTTCCATTTAAATCAGTTAAATATTTATTCATTTTATACCTCACTCGAAATTCTCAAGTCCTATAATTTCCATTAAACTTTTTATCGTAGTAATGGATACCACTTCTTCCGCACCCATTCTTTTTTTAAACTTGGAATCAACAAAAGCTATAAGAACAAGATTTGATAATGAATCATATGTTTCTAAATCTTTTAAATTTGTATTTTCATCTATTTCACCTTCAATTTCTAAAACTTTTTTTAATTCCTCAAAAAACTCTATTTTTTTCACTGTTCCTCCCTATCCAAGATCATTTTAAAGTTGAATTACTGTTCCTCCCCACGAATATCCAACACCGAAACCAAGTAAAAGTATTTTGTCCCCTTTAACAACATTAGTTTTGCT
>JAHIZQ010000225.1 GCA_018814505.1 Candidatus Omnitrophota bacterium | reverse complement strand
CTTTAACTGATCTAAAAATTCGGCTAATCAACACCGAAATAAATTCCGGATGATTCCTTGTTATTACGCCAAATTTTCCAAATAACGCTACTATACCCGCGAACTTAACAATATCCGTATCCTTTACTAGTTTGGCGTCTTCTTTTAAAAAATCTATCAAGGGTTTGGAACTTTTTTGCGCGCGTTTCTTAATTTCATCAAAAACTAACTCAAAAAGGTCGCCAAACAATTCCGGAGCAAAAAGAATTTCCGCTAATAGCACAGTTGAAAAACTTTCTACATTTAAGAAAGATTTAAGTTCATCTTTGGTAAGCGGATTTGTTTGTCGAAGATGCCATTCTCGTAAAGTTAAAACTACATCAAAAACAAACGACTGAAAATAATCTTTATTTTTTTCTATTGTTGTTACAATTTTTTTCCTAACTGAATCGGGGAGCTCATAAAAAAATTTATAAATCGTTCTCTCCCTATTAAACATTCCGGAAGCGTTCACTTCAGTCACTATAGTGTTTTTTTCATAAATATCACAAAGCATAGATTTGATAGATTTACACCGCGCGATTACTTCTCCTTCTGTATTATACAGAAATTCCGGATTATCAAAATTATCTACTCTTCCGATAAATACATTATTTAAATTTCTTATTGCCCCATTCTTATTTACAGAACAAACCTTTGCATTTGACTTATTAAATATTTGATCGGGGATCAGTCCGTTACTACTATATGGCATATAACCTATAATTTTTTTTGTACTCTCATTCATAATCTCTTTTACTGATATCAGATAATATGCTCCCAAAAAAACACCATCATTAGTAAAAATTAATCCTTCCGAACCCGCAGCAAAAAGTTTGGACATAGAGTCGGCATCTAATTCTTTTACAGACACATCCCCCGCTGACAAAGTAAATGCTCCTAACAGACTATCTTTTTTTTGCAAAGAATTCTTTCCTTTCAAAAAGATCTTTCCTTTTTCAAAAACATGTCCCGCAAAAAACGTAATACCCCCGGCTATCATACCCATCAAAAACTCTTTACGTGTAAGACCAAACCTCCTGCTTCGGCCTGTCATATCTGCTGGCTGATACTCTTGAGACATAGAAGAAAACCTGTCGATTATCAGCAGTATTGTAAATACCGTTATCATCACAATAATGCCCGCACCCAGAGGATTGCTCAAAAAACGCCATATTACCGTTAAAATAGGTGTTTTTGCCGCTGATTTAAAACCCTCTTCAGCGCTCACAATAGCAGGAACTAATATCAGCATTGCCATTATCGAAGTTATGATACCTTTTGTCCCTGGTTTAAATAAAGCTTTGAGCCTGGAAAGTTTTGATGGTTTTTGTTTTTGCAATATAGCAATTTCGTTTATGTAAAGCGTTTTTATTTCTTCAAAAGTATCGATAAGAGTATCATGACTCAAATCAAGACCTTTTTCCTGAGTTGTCCTTGCCAATAAAACAAGAAAATATGCCGTGTCCTCAGTTAGCCCGGCTTTTATTAATTTAGAATAAGCATTGCCTTGTGTAAGCATATCAAATGTTATCGGAACATCAATACTGCCCGTAAAAATACTTGTCATTGTATACGCAAACCTTTTATCCTCTAACGCCTTTAAAGTTTTGGGCATAATCGTTAACAATTCTTTCTTTTGTTGCGATTGAGGATGAACTTGTTGCTCCTCTTTTTCTCCGCATAAAGGTGTCGCAAAAGGCGCGCGTTTAGGAAGAATGTTCCTTATAAAATGTGTATAGTCTTTCCATTTCGGCCAAAATTCGCCAGGTCGGTCTATCCAAAAAAGCACACCTAAATACCCATTATTAAAAATTGTTTTCATGGTTTCAACAATACCTAAAGCAGGTTTATATTCCTCAGGAGTTCGCGGATCCACCTCTCCCATCAACCAGCCCAGTACATATTTTTCAGGCATAAAAAACTTGCCGACATTTGTATCTAATGGAGTAACATCCTCTTTATCAAAGTAGTAATGAGACTGAGGAAAAAATTGTTTGTAATATGGATTCTTTATTATCTTGTCGCCGTCTTTAAATTCAGGAAGAGACATATGCGCAAAATATTTCCATGAATTATAATCACGCATACCCACTGAAACATGCATGGTAGGATCTATCTCGTGTATAAGACAATTAAATTCATGAATACGCCTTTGTATATAAGGAATGGGTACGTTCGCAAGATCCATATTCAGGGGTTCATTGATAAACTCAACAGCAAAAACTACATCGCGCCAATTTTTGCACATATGCTTTATAACCGGTCTCTGTAACTCCAAAAATTTCGAAAACTTTTTCGCGCTGGTAAATAACCTGGGGTGTTCACCTTCAATACGTTTTTCTTTTTTAGTCATACCATCTGCCGAATCATGCGCCGTAAACACACCTATATATTGCCACCCTTTTTCTCTAAATACACCAAAAATATTGTCCATAGCATTAAGCACTTGCGGAAGTTTTTCAAAAGGGTCTTTTCCCATTTTTCCTGTTACAGGATCAGCAAATCCAAGGGGATTATCTTCTTCATCAAGTGCAATTGCACCACCTGGAGGAAGACTGCCGTAAATAGCCATATGCCGCCATAACTTTACTTCAGGCGACATTGCTCCAAACTTTTCCTTCAGTGCTTCAAGCCCCTCTTTTCTAAGATCATAATCAAATTTTCCATAACCACTACCGCCTGAATATTTCTTAAATGTTTCAGCAGAGACCGGTGATTTCTTTTGCGGAATTGCAGCAATTGGGTCTGTTAAAATTAAAGAAGGTATTGGATCTTCAAAATGACGGTCATCCGGTTCAAGCCGCAGATTAGCAAAAT
>JAHIZQ010000224.1 GCA_018814505.1 Candidatus Omnitrophota bacterium | reverse complement strand
TTTTTTTATTATTTTACTTCTTGCCAAATCAACTATAAGTCCTACTCGCGACCCTTCAATGGCAACGTTACATATTTTACGTGGATTTCCGCTCCCTGCTTAAAACCTGCAGGGACAAGTTTCTCGGAAATGACAGAATGAGATGTGTCATCCCTACGGGAACAAGGGGCTCGATATAAACTGGAGCATAATGTTTTTTACAAATCATTCTCGGATAAACTCTATCAGTCGTCGAGAGGCCTTACCATTGAAGTGTCTAGTCTTTTGACTGCTCTACCAAATGGGATATTGCCTTATTGTTTTGTTGTTTTTTAATTATGCGCACTGCAATGAATAGCTTTTCCTTAGAAGATCACACAGAGTGCACGTCTTCTAGGGTTATTTCTTTTTACATTTGTTTGCGCGTTTTGTTCTGTGTTTGATGTAAAGTTTCCACGTGGAAACTTTACAAGGCGGAGAGGGAGTTTTGTTTACTCTTTTTCCTTTTCTTTGGAAGGTTTAGGCTCCTTGTCCTTTAGAGTTGCTTTTATCTTTGCGAGCTGTGCCCCTTCCATCCCAAAAAGGCCTTTATGTTCTTCTTTTAAAATTTTAATTGTCACTTCTTTTTCATCTACGTTTAGCATTCCTAGCGCTTTTTTGATTGCTTCTGCAATTGTCCCGGCTTCAACTTCTATTGATTTCTTTCTCATTTTATTTCTCCGCTATTCGTTTATTTATAAATTTTTGTTCTGATGTCATCAAAATTGTATTGGTAAGCCAATACAGAACCAAGCCGGAGGGCATATTATAAAAAAGAAAACCAAAAAGCACCGGCATAAGTAACATCATCATTTTTTGTTGTTGAGCCTGTTCCGCGGAAACAGTAGCTGTCCCTTGTGAGGCTTTCTGCTGAACAATCATCATTCCTGCCATAAGAAGCGGTAGGATGTTAAGCTGATTCCCTATAAAAGGGAGGGAAAAGGGAAGGTGCACCGCATCCGGTTTGGCTAAATTTTTTATCCATAGAAATTGTGCGCCTTTCAATTCAATAGACCTCATAAGTCCTTGATACAGGGCTATAAAAATTGGCATTTGTAAAATCATCGGAAGACACCCACCAAGCGGGTTTACCTTATATTTTCGGTACAACTCCATCATTTCTTTATTCATTTTATTGGGGTTATCTTTATGTAATTCCTTAAGTTTTTGTATATGTGGCTGTATTTGTTTTATTTTTTGCATAGACGAAAAACTTTTGTATGTCAGCGGGAATAATATGACATTAACCAAAATGGTCAAACAAATTATTGCAACTCCCCAATTCTTAATACCTATCTGATGGAAAAACCTTAATATCGCAAGCAAAATGTTGCTTAGTTTTCCAAAAAAACCATAATCCACAATTCGTGTCATATCTTCATGCCCTGTTTCTGCGATTCTTTTTTCATTTAATGGTCCTGCATACAGTAGAAAACGGTTTTTTAAAGTTTGACCTGGGGCAATATCCTGTCCTTGAATTTTTAAAGTTATTCCTAAATTTTGTTGGCCTTCTGTTTTAACTGTTGCGCTTTCAGCAAAATCAAAAGCTCTAAGAACTAATGCAAAATACCTATTCTTGAGCCCTGTCCAGGAAACCTGCCCACTTGTTTCCTTGGGTTCTTTTAGACTTTTTACCTTCCACACTTTGCCGTCGATCAGTGTGTCCGCCTCTAAAAAGCTTCTCCCTGTAATTTGATCTGTTTTTTCCAAATGAGCTGGCCCATTTATTCGATAGGGGAAAAATACGGTTCGGGATGAAAGGTTTTTCACAAAAAGTTCTAACTCTATGTGGTCCGCAGAGTTTTGTATCTTGTACCGTTTTACTATTTCTAACCAGCCTGGTTCTGTTAACGTAAAGGTAACAAAACCTGCTTCCTGTCTATATGTGTATTTTTTCTGGTTAGCGGTTTTTATTAATTCGCTCTTAATGGCAAAAATTTGTTCTTCCTTTTCCAAAGCCTCATAAAGTAATTCATCCGTATCTTTGGTTTGGTACTCTTTAAGTTCGATTTTCTTTAAATTGCCGCCAATATCTGAAAAACATAACCTATATTTATCGGTTTCTATTTGAAAAGTTTTCTCGGGAACTTTTTCTTCTGTTTGCGCTTGTTTCCGAGCAGTTTGTTCCGTATCCATCGTCCTATTGCTTTCACCGTTTTCTATCGCTGTTCCTCTGTCCGTTTGGGGTGTTTCCGTCGTCATGATCGGTATTTCCGATTTTTTCGGGGACATAAAGCGTTGAAACATTAATAGCACCACTAATGATAACGCTACTGCCATAATCAATCTTTTTTCCATAAACAATCCCTCTCATTTTTTTTATTTTCGATCACAGGGTCATACCCGCCTCGTGAAAAAGGATTACATCTCATAATTCTCCAAATTGACAAGATTAAGCCTTTTGTGCTACCAAATCTGTTAATGGCTTCATACGCATACTCTGAACAAGTAGGAAAGTATCGACAACTTCTTTTCATATAGGGGCTTATGACTTTTTTATACGCTTTAATGGCGGCTAATAATAGATTTTTTACCATTTTCCGTTATCCTTTTTTTGTTAAAAAATCTAGTTCTTTTCTTATGCCTCGGGCAAAAATTTTTCGCGGGTTTTTCTTAATTGTATCGTGCACTCGTATGACTATTTTCTTGTTACCGTCGTGTTTTTCTTTATTTCTTCCGAAGTAGGCATAGACTACACGTTTAACGTAGTTGCGAGTTACAGCCTTTGGCACAAACCGTTTGGGCACAGTAACTCCTACTGCCGCTTGGTCCGCGTCAGACGTCTCCAACTCGTAAAGACACAACGTTTCACCGCGTATCCTTCTCCCATTTTTCATAATGTCTGCGAAATCTTTCGCTTTCAATAGGTGTTTTATCTTCACGCGGATAGAACTTTTCGTCCTTTTTGCCGTCTTCGATTTAGCACTTTTTTCCCGGAGACCGAACTGCTCCGCTCTCTAAACCCGTGCTTTCTTTTTCTTTTTAGATTAGATTTGGCTTTTAGGTTCTTCTTCACCTTATATCTCCTTTTTCCTACTCAATAATGTATAGAATTAAGACGCATGATTATAACATACCTCTATGTGAAGTCAAGGGAAATGCACCGTTCTTTTTTGCCTTCGCTTCTTCGGAAGAAGGAACTCTCTTCTGTTTATTTTTCGTCTTTACAGCAATCTTTCCTTTCGCGTTTTCACTCCTTCTGGAGAATGTACGCCCTGCCTTTTTTCGCAAGAAATGTTAAAAACTTCTTGCATTGACCTATTCTTCCAGATATAATAACTCCACGCTGGAGTAAATACAATAAATTCATTTGTTCACAGTCTGTGGATAACTTGTTGGTATCTTCTTGTTCTTCTGTGGAAAACATTTTCTTTTTTGTGGATATTTTTTGTAACTTTTTGGCTTTAAAATGGAAAATTTTTGGGAACAAGTTTCTGCTATACTTAAATCAGAGGTAAACGACCAAGTTTTTTGTGCTTGGTTTGACCCCATTTCCTTTGTATCTAGAACTTCTTCCTCCGTTATATTAGGAGTTCCTAATAAATTTTTTGAAAACTGGATTACGGAAAAATACATTGGTTTACTAAAAACCTCTATTTCCCGAGTTTCTGGTCAAAATTTGTCAGTTTGTTTTAAAATAGTTCCTTCTGTAAAAAAAGAAGATGCCGTTATTTCTCATAACCCCCTCCCTAAGACCTTATCTCCTTCATCAAACATATCTTCTCAAAATACGGGGTTTCCCCCGGCCGAAAAAGAAGGCCCTGGAGGATGGTTAAGATCGGTTTTTGGCGGCGCTCGTTCTGTCGCTGAAGAACGGTCTCACGCTGTCGGACTGAATCCTAGTTACACCTTTGATAATTTTATTGTAGGGCCAAGCAATCGCTTCGCGCATGCCGCGGCTTTAGCTATCAGTGAAAATTTATCAAAAGCATATAACCCCTTATTTCTTTATGGTGGGGTTGGGTTGGGGAAAACGCATTTAATGCAGGCTTTGGGGCATGAAATTTTAAAGAATCATCCAAAAGCGAAAGTTTTATATATTTCAAGTGA
>JAHIZQ010000223.1 GCA_018814505.1 Candidatus Omnitrophota bacterium | reverse complement strand
TATTGGATGAAAATAAGAGGTATATTTAATATCCGAGGTGGTATTACTACAACCGTAGAAACTGAATTTAAACTTGGTTAACGGGTATGCCGATTAGCCGAGGGAAGAGGGTTTACCTCTTTTTTTTCGAATTGATAAATTATGAAGATAAAGACGAGGAGATATTACCTCTATTATTTGCTTAAAGTATTTTTGTGGGTAGCAAGTTTAATCCCTCTAAAAGTTAGTATAAAAATAGCAGGATTTTTGGGTAAAATTGTTTCACGGATTATTCCAAAATATAGCAGGGTAGCAGAGGATAATCTGAAAAAGGCTTTTGGATTTGATGAAGATACTGTCACTAAGACAGCTGAAAATGTTTTTGTTAATTTAGCAAAAAACGGTGCGGAATGGATTAAACTTTCATCATTTGACCCTAAAAAACTTGATAAAATTGTTACTGAGAGTGAGGGGCTTGAACAGCTTGATAATGTTCTTAGTGAAGGGAAGGGAGCCGTTGTTCTTGGATTTCATTTTGGCAATTGGGAATTATTGGGGTTATATCTAAAGTATAAAGGATACGATGGCGCGTTAGTCGCGCGCAAAATATATTTTCATAAATACAATAAAATTGTTAATAAATTGCGTAACCGTTTTGGAGCAAGGGTAATCTATCGGGAAGACTCTCCGAAAAAAATGTTAAAGGAACTTAAGAATGGTAATATTCTTGGAGTTGTTCCTGATCAGGATGTTGACAGCATAAACGGCGCGTTTGTGAATTTCTTTGGACGTCCCGCGTATACGCCTACGGCTCCGGTAAAAATTGCCATGGCGGCAAAAACAAAACTAATTCCAATTTTTGTTGTTAGGAAAAAAGATGACACGCATAAACTAGTAGTCGAAAAACCAATTGATCTTTCAGGGGTTAGAAATACGGAAGAAAATGTAAAACTCTATACGCAGAAATGGACGAATGTTCTTGAAGCGTATGTTAAGAAATATCCGGATCAATGGGTATGGGTGCATCGACGATGGAAAACCAAGGAACCGGTTTAATTGCCAGGCGATGGACAGGCCGGATGTTATAGTTTTGCACCGAAATATTTTTATCTTTAACGGGTGATAGAATTTATGAAAAAAATAATTGTGTGGATTATCTTTTTGTGTTTAACGGTGGTTGTTTTTGTTTTGCTTCTAAAACCGCAAAAAGATAATGTAGGTACTAAATTATCTGATACGGCAAAGACTGACCAAACGGATATGGATATACAGCAAAAAGTTATGGCTTTTACAATAGACGGGCGCAGTTCGAAAGGTGCTAAACAATGGCAACTTAAAGGCCAATCAGCGGAAATACAAGAGGATGAAATTCACTTGAATCAGCTTGAGGCGGTGGCTTATAGCGAAAAAGGAACGGTGAATATTACCTCAAATAAGGGGATATACCGTAAAACAAAAGGAGAGGTAGAGCTTCTGGGAGAGGTAAAAGTGAGATCAGAAGAGGGGACTACCTTGGAAACTGAACGGGCTATTTGGGTTCAGGGTAGCAAAGAAGTTACTACGGAGGATTTTGTTTTTATTAAGCGGCAGGGGATGACCGCGGCTGGTGTCGGGGGTAGAGCTAATGCTGATGATAATACTGCCGCGTTATATAAGAGTGTTACGGTTACGATGGAACCTGCCACAAGGGTTGATTGCGATGGAGCATTGGAAGTTGAATATAACAATAACCGAGCAGTTTTTCATAAAAACGTAAGAGTAAGAGATAAAGAAGGGATTTTGTTCGCGGACAAGCTTACGATTGATTTTGATTCGGAAACACAAGAAGTTGTTCAAGGTACAGCTGAAGGTAATGTAAAAATAAAAAGAGGAAAGAGTTACACGTTAAGTCAAAAAGCCGTTTATACGGAGAGTACAAAAAGCGCGGAACTTTTAGGTCGGCCAAGGATAATTATTGATCCGGAAGAATTGGCGGAACTGGAAAAACGTGAAAACAAGAAAAGCTTTATTGAGGGTATTTAATTTTATGGAAATATTACAGTATTTTTTGAAGAAGCCGGAGAACAACATTTTAAGGGGCTAAGATGCATTTGTTGGAAACAAGAGAATTGGTGAAGAAATATGGCGGGCGTAATGTTGTTAAGGGCGTGAGTATTAATGTCCGAAGAGGAGAGGTTGTCGGTCTCTTGGGGCCTAATGGTGCGGGAAAAACAACAACTTTTTATATGGTTACTGGTATTATAAGTCCTGATAGCGGCCATATCATATTTGACAGAAAAGATATAACGAAACTGCCGATATGCAATAGAGCGCGTTCCGGGATAGGGTATCTTTCCCAGGAACCGTCAATATTCCGGAAACTTACGGTAGAAGAGAATATAATGGCAATAATGGAAACGTTGGGCTTTCCTAAAAAAGAACGACAAAGACAATTGGATAATTTACTTAGCCAACTTAAAATTGCTCATTTACGCAAAAGCAAGGCTTACACTTTGTCGGGAGGAGAGAGAAGACGGCTTGAAATTACGCGAACTTTGGTTACTAATCCTATGTTTATCTTGCTTGATGAGCCTTTTAGTGGAATAGATCCTATTGCGGTTTATGATTGTCAGGAAGTCATAAGGGAATTAAAAGATATGGGGCTGGGGATTTTGCTTACGGATCATAATGTAAGAGAAACTTTGACTATTACTGATAGAGCTTATATCATGTACGAAGGTCAGATCTTAATATCCGGAAAAAAAGAAGAGCTTATAAATGATTCCAAAGCCAGGGAAATATATCTTGGTGAACGGTTTAGCATGTAAGTACCCGGTAGTTACAGTGGATACATTGTTCAAATGTGCGTTCTAATCGGAATATCCGCGAGATTTTTTATAATCTACAATTATATTGAAAATAACCGTTTGTAGTGGTATATTGGTATTTTTTCAAAACCGAGAGAATTTAAAAGTTTATGACTAATATACCCAAAAAAAGGGGGGGATTAGATGGACATTATTATTACAGGAAGAAATTTAGAGTTAGATGAGCCATTTAAAAAATATGTGAATAAAAAATTAAACAAGCTGACTCGACTGTATGACCGCGTTTATAAGTGTGATGTTATTGTTGAAGAAGAAAAGACTAGGAAAAATATAGAGATAATAGTGCATCTTAAGCGTAACAGGTTAGTCGCAAAAGAAAGTTCTCAGGATGTGTATGTTTCCATTGATAACGCAGTCGGAAAAATTAAAACGCAATTAAGAAGACTGAATGGTAGGGTTGTGTCAAAAAGACGGGGCAAAGGAATTTTGGACAAAATGGTGGCACGCATGAGAAATATGGATGAATCTGTGAAGATATCCAAAAAAGGCAAAATTATTCAGGAAAATTCCTTTGCCGATAAACCCATGCATCCTGAAGAAGCCAAGCTTGAATTGGATCTTTCAGGAAAAGATTTTATAATGTTTAGAAACGCCAATACGGGAGAAGCAAACGTTTTATATAAAAAAAGTAACGGAAATCACGGTTTGATTGAACCAAATTTTTGAAGCCGGTAAAAAAGAATAAGGAAGGCAGTGTTTTGATATGAAAAGTAAAATGAATAAATTAGATGGGACTTCAGTGCAGTTTGAAATAGAAATTTTCAAAGAAAAGGTGGATGAAATTTTTAATGAGGTTTTTTCGGACATTCAAAAGACAGCCTCTATAAAAGGATTCAGGTCGGGCAAGGCCCCATTGGATATTATAAAAACGATGTATAAAAAAGATGCTTCAGATGAAGTTAAAAAGCGTTTGATTCCTACAGCATATCAGTCGGTATTGGAGAAGCATAATCTAAATCCGGTAAGTTATCCGGAAGTTTGGGATGTTGCTATCGAGGACACGGGAGAATTTAAATTCAAAATAAAGGTGGAAATGTATCCCGAAATTAAGCTTAAAAATTACAAAGGATTAAAGGTTGCTACTGAAAAAATAAGTGTTACGGACAAAGAAGTTGAGAGCGCGCTAAGTCGCGTGCGGAATATTTATGCGGAGTTTAGTGATGTTGAACGCCCGATTGAAAAAGGTGATTTTGCCGTGTGTGACGTGGAAACTTTTTCTGATGGCGAAGTTATCGCTAAAAAACGGGAAAATATGTGGGTAGAGGCGTCAAAAGAAGCTTCTCTATTAGGCGTAGGAGAAGAATTGTGCGGGATGAAAGTCGGAGATGAAAAAGACATTGAAGTGACATTGCCGGAGAAGTACCCTGATAAAAAATATGCGGGTAGAAAAGCAATGTTTAAAGTGAAAATTAAACAAACAAAAGAAAAAAAACTTCCTGAATTAAATGCCGAGTTAGCTAAAAAAATGGGCAAAGATACTTTAGAAGACGCAAAAACCGAGCTTAAACAACAGCTTTTGGAACGAAAAGAGGCTGATTCTAAAATAAGAATGAAGAACCAGTTGATGGAAAAACTTTTAAAAGATCATTCATTTGATCTGCCGAGTTCTATGGTTGAACGGCAATTGAAAGTTTTAATGGAAAGGGCGGAAGAAGAGTTAGTGCAAAAAGGTATTGATAAAGAAACAATATGTGAACATAAAGTAAAATTAGAAGCACAGCTGAAAAAAGAATCAGAAAATAAAGTAAAACTTTACTTTATTCTGGATAAGATAGCCAGTAATGAAAATATTGATTCAACAGATGAAGAAATTGATAATTGGCTTAAAGCTTTAGCCCTAAGTTATCAAAAACCTTTTGACGAAATAAAAAAGTACTATCAGGAACACAATCTGATCGGTGGGTTAAAAGAACAGCTGAGGGAAGAGAAAACTTTGGATTTTCTTTTGTCTACAGCGGCCATTTCTGGCAAACAACAATAAATTTCCAGTAAAAAGGGGGGATCATTATGAGCATAATACCAATGGTGATAGAAAAAGAAGGAAGGTTGGAACGCGCGTATGATATTTATTCGCGTCTTTTGAAAGACCGCATAATTTTTATAGGATCTCCCATAGACGACAATGTCGCGAATGTAATTGTGGCTGAACTTTTGTATTTGCAAATGGAGGATCCGGATAAGGATATCAATGTTTATATCAATACGCCCGGTGGTAGCGTCACAAGCGGATTATGCATATATGATACAATGCAGTTTGTCAAACCGGATGTTAATACCTATTGTATTGGACAGGCCGCCAGTATGGGGGCTATTTTACTTTCAGCAGGGACAAAGGGGAAACGATACGCGCTTCCCTTTTCAAGGATAATGGTTCACCAACCTTGGGGCGGGGTGCAGGGAGCGGCTAGTGACATACACATCCAGGCTAAGGAGATTTTGCGAATGAAAGAAATGCTAGAGGAGATTCTAGTTAAGCATACAGGGCAGAGTTCGGAACGCATAAAAGACGATACGGACAGGGATCGTTTTATGAGCGCTACTGAAGCAAAAGAGTATGGCATAGTCGATCATGTAATAACAAAGATTTCTAAGAAATAGTAAGAATTCAAGGCTGATTTTACAAATCACATCATAGAAAAAGAGAGAAGAATGAATAAACACAGATTAATGTCTCCCGGGCCGACTCCAGTTCCGGAAAAAGTATTGTTAAGAATGGCAGATACTATGATTCATCACAGAACCCCGCAATTTCAAGCTGTTCTAAAGGATGTAAACATAAAAATTAAGAAAGTATTTCAGACGGAAAACCCGGTATTAATTTTCGCGTCAAGCGGGAGCGGGGCAATGGAAACTTCCGTAGTTAATTTGCTGTCAAAAGGGGATAAAGCGCTTGTCATAAGGGGCGGTAAATTCGGTGAACGATTTAGTGAGATATGTAAAGTTTACGGAGTAGAAACGGTAGATTATGACGTTACCTGGGGGGAAAGCGCGGATATTGAGACTCTTGAAAAATTGTTAAAAGATAACCCTGGCATAAAAGTTGTGTACAGTACTTTATGTGAAACTTCAACAGGTGTAGTGAATAATATCGAGGCAATAGCAAAAATAGTCGCGGATACGAAGGCTGTGCTTGTAGTTGATGCTATAAGCGGGCTTACGGCAGATGAATTAAAAACTGACGAATGGGGTGTGGATGTTACTATTTGTGGTTCACAAAAAGGATTGATGCTTCCCCCAGGGCTTGCGTTTTTGAGTATTAGCCCGAAAGCGCAGAAACTTGTTGAAGCGTCTGATTTGCCCAAATATTATTTTGATTTAAAAGCCGCGCTTAAGTCTTATAAAAAAGATGATACACCTTGGACTCCGGCTGTGTCTCTTATAATGGGGTTAAACCTGGTTTTAGATATGATGCTAAAGGAAGGAATGGGGAACATTATTAAACGGCATGCTCGTTTAGCGGATTTAACACGGTCAGCGGTAAAGGCCATGGGGTTGGAAATTTTTGCTAAAACTCCGTCAAACGCTGTAACATCCGTAAAAGTTCCGGAAGGTGTAGATGGATCCGCGTTGGTTAAAAAAATGAGAGACGAACAAGGAATTACTGTTGCTGGTGGCCAGGGGAACTTTAAAGGCAAGATTTTTAGAATCGCACATTTAGGTTATATGGATGTGTATGATACAATATCCGCGATTAGCGGAATTGAAATTGTCTTAAAAGAGTTGGGATATAACGTTAAACTTGGAAGCGGGGTAGCCAAAATAGAAACTTTATTGACGTAACTATGTGGGTTTAATGATATCGCTCGGAAAAAATAAATTTCCCGATTTACAAGATAAACAAAGGAGAGGCGCCATGTCTGCCATTAAAGTTTTAGTAAGTGACCCGTTATCAAAAGAGGGAGTGGACATTTTAAAAAAGAACAATTTTAAAGTGGATGAGGTGTCGAAACTTTCAGAAGAAGAACTTGCCAAGAAGATTAAAGGCTATGACGCTTTGGTTGTTAGAAGCGGTACGACCGTAACCAAAAAAATAATAGACGCGGCTGATAAGCTAAAAGTTATAGGTCGGGCAGGTGTTGGATTGGATAATGTAGACGTAGCGGCAGCGTCAAAAAAAGGCATTATAGTCATGAACGCGCCGGCCGGGAATACTATTTCAACGGCGGAACACGCTTTTAGCCTGATGCTGTCACTTTCCCGAAATATACCGCAGGCAAATTCTTCGTTAAAACAGGGTCGATGGGATAGAAAAAAATTCATGGGTGTGGAACTTTACGGAAAAACTTTAGGAATTATTGGACTTGGTCGTATCGGAACTGAGTTTGCGAAACGCGCGCTTAGTTTTGGAATGAAGATATTAGCTTTTGATCCGTTTCTTTCGGAAGAAAAAGCTAAATCATTAAGCGTAGAATCATCAGATTTGGATAATTTGCTTAAAAGCGCGGATTTTATTACGATTCATACTCCGCTTACCAAGGAAACAAATCATCTGATAGACGAAAAAGCTTTTGATAAGATGAAGAAGGGTGTAAGAATAATTAACGCGGCTAGAGGCGGTATTATTGATGAAGAGGCTTTAGCAAAAAATATAAAATCCGGAAAAGTTTTAGGCGCGGCGCTTGATGTGTATGAAGCGGAATCAAAACCCCCGTTCAATAGTCCAGTTATCAACCTGGAAAATGTTATTACTACGCCTCATCTTGGAGCTTCAACTGAAGAAGCTCAGGTTAACGTGGCTATTGACATAGCGCGTACGGTTTCAAACGCGCTTTTAGGAAAAGGGTTTAGGAACGCGGCGAATGTTCCTGCCATGGAAGAAGAAGCAATGAAAATACTAGCGCCTTTTGTGAATTTGGCTGAACGGTTAGGGTCAATACAGACTCAGCTTATAGACGAACCGATTAAAGCGATCACAGTCAAATACATAGGAGAAATAGCTGAAATGGATGTTGATGTTGTCACATGCGCTCTTATGAAAGGGATTTTCAATCCTATCCTTGACGAACAGGTTAATTATGTTAACGCGATGCTTATAGCGAAAGAGAGAAGCATCCGGATTACGGAAAAAAAGACTTCTCAAATAACTGATTTTGCGAATCTTATTAGTATCGAGTTTGATACCGGCAAGAAAAAACATTTTATTATGGGTACACTTTTTGCCAATAAAGATCCGCGAATTATTAAGATGGACAAGTTTTATGTAGAAGCTATTCCGGACGGGTATATGCTCGTTATTGCCAATAACGATGTGCCTGGAGTTGTTGGAAAAATAGGAATGCTTTTGGGGGAATGTGGAATTAATATAGCAGAGATGAGTTTTGGACGTGAGAAAAAAACGGGAGAAGCTATTAGCTTGCTTAATGTTGACAGCGAAGTTCCTAAGGACGTGCTTTTAAAGTTAAAGACGGAAAAAGATATTAACGATGTTAAGCAGGTAAAAGTAATGGTATAATGGCGCTGGTGAATATCTGAAGTTTCTTTATCTTGAGATATTCCGGTAAGTGTTATGTCGGCATATTTGAATATTGGGTGGATGTTAGCGGGTTTATAAGGAGGGCTCATATGGTGTTAAAAAAAGAAAAGAAGAAAAACATAATTAGGATTATTGATGTTACTAATCGGGATGGAGTCCAAACGTCTAGGTTAGGTTTATCTAAACTGCAAAAAACACTGGTTAATATTTATCTGAACAAGATGGGAGTTTTTCAATCTGAATTCGGATTTCCCTTTACGCATCACGAGATAAATTATCTAAACGCAAATCTTGAACTTGCGGAAAGGAAGGTTATCTTTCCAATGCGCCTTTCTGGGTGGATTAGAGCTATTGAAGAGGACGTTAAAAAAGCAGTTAAATATACGCGTGTCAAATACCTGAATATGTCGATTTCAACTTCGGAACAAATGATTCATCACAAATTTGCAGGAAAAATAGGAAAAAAAGATATTATTAATTCGGTTGTTCGGTCTGTTAAACTTGCAAAAAAAAGCGGAATAAAAGCGGTCGGGGTAAATGCTGAAGACGCCTCAAGAACAGATGTGGAATATCTTATTGAGTTCGCGTTAGCGGCAAAGGCCGCGGGTGCGGATAGGTTGCGATATTGCGATACATTAGGATTTGACGATCCGTTTACAATTTATGACCGCATTAGCGAGATTGCGTCTATTGTTAAAATGCCAATTGAATTGCATTGTCATAACGATCTAGGTATGGTCGTCGCGGTAAGTGTCGCGGGCGCGAAAGCGGCAATAGATTCAGGTGTCGACGCGTATATAAACACAACTGTTAACGGGATGGGTGAAAGAGCCGGGAACGCGGATCTTGTAAGTTGTATTTTAGCTTTAAAATATTCCAGCGGATTTGTCAATAATCCCAAGTATGTGATAGACCCAAAAATAAATTTAAAAATGGCATGGAGAATAGCGAAATATGCTTCATATGCTTTTGGAGTCCCCATACCGATAAATCAAGTCGGTGTTGGAGACAATGCTTTCGCGCATGAATCAGGAATTCATGCTGATGGCGCGCTTAAGGACAGAAGAAATTATGAACTGTATGATTATGAAGAACTAGGGAGAGGAGAACCGGAAATAATTGACACCGGGAGAAACATAACAGCTGGAGAATACAGCGGGATCAAAGGTTTTCGTAATGTATATAACAAATTAGAGGTTAAGTTTAAGGACGATAAGGAAGCAACAAAGATTCTGGAACTTGTAAGATACGCGAATGTTCTTACTCAGAAACCGTTAGTTAGAGATGAACTTTTGTTTATCGCGAGATATCCGGGCATAGCAAGAAAAATATTTACAATGAATCCTGCACGACCGGAGGGTTGGTGAACCACCATATAAAAGGAGTTTTATGGGAGAATGTACGGTATTAGTTGGAACTCAATGGGGCGATGAAGGAAAAGGTAAGGTAATTGATATCCTTACGGAGAATGTCCAATATATTGCTAGATATCAGGGCGGAAATAACGCGGGGCATACCGTTGTCATAGCGAACAATAAATACGTATTACATCTTATTCCATCCGGAATTTTACACAAGGGTAAGATTTGTATTATAGGGCATGGTGTCGTGGTAGACCCAAAAGCTCTTATTGAAG
>JAHIZQ010000222.1 GCA_018814505.1 Candidatus Omnitrophota bacterium | reverse complement strand
TAAAGCTCTTCGTGTTTTGTAGACTAAAATTATAAATAGAGATGTTTTAGTACTGGTTATGACCTGCCCAAAATGCAGAGGCAGAGACTTTGTGGCAAAAGGTGCCAGGCACTTGCCAGGCTTTTAAGCGCAGAATTTAATTATAGCAGTACCACACGTTCAATTGATAGTACCTACTTGACAAAGTGAACAAATGTTAATCTATCTTTTTGGAAAAGGGGAAGGTTATCTGTTGTTTAAGAGACATTCCACCTTTAGGGGGGGGGGGGGCAATTAATGCAATACGCCAATCAATAACCAGATCCATTGGAGATATGGCGGTTAAAGATAAAAAAGATGGTAAATTTTATCAATGACGTTGTTTTTATCGTAAGGAGGCGAATAAACACAGAAAGGCGAGATTTAGTGCGAGGAGTGCTTCATAAAAAACATAATTAAAATGACGTGAATCGCTAAACACCTATTCGCTACTTTAATTCTTTAACATTGTATTTAAAAGGGTTAGATGGGTTTTCTACGCAATAACAAAACGCGCCAGCTAATTTAAATCAAAGATAAGAGTTTGTTTGTTCTGCGTCAGT
The DNA here is from genome assembly GCA_018814505.1 of Candidatus Omnitrophota bacterium. Lineage (GTDB taxonomy): Bacteria > Omnitrophota > Gorgyraeia > Tantalellales > Tantalellaceae > JBDRNE01. Next base: position 2,150 of record JAHIZQ010000222.1, on the reverse strand, counting down.
TTAGATGGTAATAGTTTTCAGGGAAAAACAGTTGGGATGGAACTATTCTCAGCAAAAGTGCCAGGCACTTGCCGGGCTTTGTGTGATAGTGTATACTTTAAGTGTGGAAACGAAGTTCTTTATATGAACCGAGAAAGGCAAACTTACCGTAATGTAAGGGCGCAAAGCCGTGAGTCCTACATAACTTTTGAGGATTGTCAGGCCGCCGAAAAAAATAAACATGGCGCCCGGGATAGTAAGTTGCCCGGTTTTTTTTGGTGTGGTGCGTAAAATTTGTCATGATGTTTTGAATGGGTTCAGTGTTATTTTTAATAAGAAGTACAAAAGGGGCAAGCGAAGACTTTTTTTACGACTTGAGTTTATAGTTTTGTGAGGGAGGAATAAAAAATGCCAAGACTTCCAAGAATTCACATAGAGCAGGGCTTGTATCTCGTGACAACTCGGGGCGGTCAAACCGATCTTTTGTTTAAAGATGACAGAGATCGGGAAGAATACCTGGATCTTCTCACGAAATATAAGGCGCAGTACGGGTTTAAGCTCTTCGCGTACGCGCTCATGTCATCTTTTATCCATTTGCTAATAGAACTCATGCCAAGAACTACAGTTTCTGAAATAATGCACGTTATGAACTCAACCTACACCAAATATTATAACAACCGTTACGGTCGGGGGGGGCATCTTTTTAAGGGTAGGTTTAAGGCCTCAGTGGTTGAAAAAGAAGTTTATTTGGCGGATTTAACCAGGTTTATCCATCTGGCGCCGTCCCGGGTAAATTCATTATTTGCCCCTGAAAAGTATAGGTGGTCAAGTTATTCGCTTTACCTGGAAGCAAAAGGCGAGGGGCAGGAAGTTTTGGCAAAATTTTCACCAATTGTTGGTGAACAAATCAGGCTGTACAAAGACTTTATAACTGCGGCAAAAGAAAAAGATCTTAAAGCTTTGGAGCGTAAAGCGCAAAGCGGAAGAATTATCGGTACGCCGAAGTTTGTCGAAAGAATTCAGAAAGAGGTCGAAGAAACCACGCAGAAGGAAAAAGCAGAAGAAGACAAAGTTGTTAGGCGCACACAATTTCACAAAGTGTTTGTTATTGTCGGAAGCCTGCTCATCGTAGCGCTAAGCGTAGTCACGTATTACTATTACTCAGCTAGCAAAAAAGTTGAAGATAAAGTCGAAAATATGTTTCAGGAAAAAGGGGAAGAACTTAAAAAGGACTTAGAAGAAAAGTACAGGGCGGATTTAGTGTCGTATTATCGGGCAACAACAAAACGAGTTGAACGAGAAATGAAAAAACGGGAAGAACTAGGGCAATAATTTACCTATGCTTAAGAAACGGACATTTTGAAAATGAAAACGAGAAACCGGTAACCTAAACAAGGGGTAACGTCATGAAGCTGTTTAACAAAAAAACAAAGAACGCATTGATATTTGCCGTGGTTATGATGCTACTGTCGTTTTTGGCTGTATGCGGGCAGGCGGAAATGCGTGTTTATAAATCATCTTTGATTTGGCGATTAGACGGATACGGCGATTTTTCTTTGCCGGGGTCGCTTACGGGGACATATGTGATTCCAAAAAGCGTACCGGTTGACGGGCTAATAAAATCCATGACAGCAAACTGGCAGTCTAAAGGTGAGGTAAAACTTGAATTAAGCGCGGATGGCGGCAAACATTACTACAAAGTTATTAACGGAGTTCCGTTAACAGAAGGATTTGAAAAGGGCGACCGCCTTCAGTGGCGTGCTTATTTCGCGGAAAACTCTAGTTTAAGCGAGGTTAAGATTGTTTACACCGACACAAGCGGGATAACTACCAGTTTTGGTAATCCCAAACTTTCAGGGTTCAAGTACAAAAAGAAACTTCATGTAACAGGCGCGGAGAAAATGCTTTACAACTATCAGGTAGACATAGAAGTTGGAGAGGCTAAAGAAACGGAAAACTGTGACGTTACTTGTAACGGCAATATGCTGGACGACTTTAAGGACGTTTATTTTACGTCTACGGACGGCGAAACCTTACTTTCGATTTATCGCGAAAAAATAGAAGGCACGTCTCCCGAACGGATAGCTAAAGTCTGGGTAAAAATTGGACAAATTCCGGTTACCGGTATTGACATTTACATGTATTATGGCAAATCGGATGCGCAAGACATT
>JAHIZQ010000221.1 GCA_018814505.1 Candidatus Omnitrophota bacterium | reverse complement strand
CCCGGGTTTGTGCTCCTCGCATACGCGCCGAAACGCCTGACGACGCCAACCTCATCCGGCCCTACCGAATAAAAGCTCGACAGCCCCGCCGCTATCACCGCAACCACTAACACCGCGAACGGGATATTTCTGGACAGCTTCTGCCAACCCTCTTTCGCCTTCCTCGCTAACTCTTCCGAGCCTCCGAACAGGTCCTCAGGAGACTTGAAATCATCCATTGTAACCTCCCTTGTTGTGTAAATGTGTAGGACATATGGTGGAGCAGATGGGATTCGAACCCACGACCCCCACGTTGCGAACGTGATGCTCTCCCAGCTGAGCTACTGCCCCACAAATGTTACTTCAATTTAATTACATAATTCGGAAAATCCCCATCTACAACAACATGCCCTTCACGCGCCAGCCATCCTACGCTCATCAAAATTAAATCACGAGGCTTTTGAAGATCGCTTTCAAATTCTGTTATAGTTGCCGATCTATTGTGATTATCAAGATAGTTCCAAATCTCACCAGCAACAATACCAATTCTTGTTATCATCTTACACCCCTTCTCTCTTCTGTTTTTACCACGGCTATAACCCACTTGAGTAATTATACATTAAATGTCGTTTTATTTAAAACAAATTTATCGTCATCACTCACGCGCTGGTTAAAACTTTTACACCGTGGACATTTCGAAACTAGCTCATTCCGTGAATCGATATATGTAAACGTACAAATCGAACAACGCCAAATATGTTTTTCGTCAGAACTAAAAGTTTTTAATTTGGTACCAAAACTAAAAAAAGACCATACAATAAGAAGACCTATCGCGGTAATAAACAGATATAAAAAAAGCGCCGTTGCAATATCAACTTTTATCATTTTTTTACTTCCCGGCCTTCAGTATAACCTCAATTTCGCACCATTCATTTTGTTCTCTAATATTTTCCGAAAATTTAAACATGCTTTCCTTTAAAAGTTTTGCCGCAACCATGTCTAGCTGAGGGTACCCGGTAGTTGTAATTAATTCCGTTGTTTTTATATCGCCATCTTCACCCAACAAAGCCTTAAATTTTACTTTAAAAGATTTTTTATTTCCATACAGCCCATATTGAATAAAAGTTTTTTCGGGAGAATATACAATTGTCCTCAGGTTTTCGCCAAACAAAGTATCCCTGTTTTTCGACTTCGAAGTTTCAAAATTTGAAAATATTTTCGGGATTATTTTATCCCCTTTTAAAAAGTTTTTAACCGTCTCATCCATTTTATCTTCCAAATTGGCAGGTAGTTCTTTACTCATCGGCCTCTGTTTCCGGATATGTGTCCGCAAATACTCCATATACTGCGGTTGAATTACCTGGTTACAAACATCACCCTTATAAAACGCATCTGTGCTTTCCAGCATAATATCAAAAGCTGTTTTCTGAAAAACTGCCCCTAAAAAATCAACACGCGTATAGGTTTTTAACCTGTCCATACCACGAGGTACAATTATCGTTATCATGCTCATACCCACCACATGAACAGCTAAAGAAACAAGAAGCATTATTAGCAAACTTTTATTCACGATTGTTTTCATAATTATTTCTATTGTGTGGTAGCAATGTTTATTTGTCTAACATTCATCTGCCGACAGATATCCCAAACTTCGATGGCTTTACCTAAACTTGACTCTTTGTCAGCCTTTATCAAAAGCGGTTGATCCTCTCTCGCCGCTACGGTAATACGAGAAACAAGTTCATCCGATTTAACAGGTCGTTCATTTATAAAAACTTTATTTTCTCCCGTAATAGTCACCACCAAAAGTTCTTTATGTAAAACTTCACTTGTAACTGCCTTAGGCAAATTTACTCTTATCCCGGGCTGAAAAACAAAACTTGACGTCAACATAAAAAATATCAAAAGCAAAAAAACAACGTCAATCAAAGGTGCGATATCCAGCCGGCCTTTTTCTAAGAATACTTTTCTTTTAAATTTCATCTTCGTCCCTTTTCGCGCCTAATATGTTAACAAGGTCTGTCGCGCTTTTTTCCATCTCTAGAACAAAACCATCAACTTT
>JAHIZQ010000220.1 GCA_018814505.1 Candidatus Omnitrophota bacterium | reverse complement strand
GAGATATAAACAGTAAAACCTCTATACCAAGCTGACTATAGAATAAAAAAAAAGTCAAGCGCAGGGAGAGGTTTAGTGTCATTTTAAGACGTGCGACGTGAATTGTTTTTCAAAAAAAGGTGGCCCATGTAGCTCAGCTGGTAGAGCACATCCATGGTAAGGATGGGGTCGCCGGTTCGATTCCGGCCGTGGGCTCCATGCATAAGTACGGTGTGTTACACCAACGGCGGCATTGAGGAAATAGATTGGTAAAAAACAGACAAATTTTAAGAAAATAATCGCAAGGCTAAGGAGGGAAAATGGCCAAACAGAAATTTGAGAGAACAAAACCACATTTAAACATAGGAACGATAGGACATGTAGACCATGGCAAGACAACGTTAACGGCGGCAATAACAATGTATTTGGCGAATAAGGGCCAGGCAGAAGCGAGAGCGTTTGACACGATAGATAAGGCTCCGGAAGAAAAAGAACGTGGAATAACAATAGCAGTAGCGCACGTAGAATATGAAACAATAAAACGACACTATGCGCATATAGATTGTCCTGGGCACGCGGACTACATCAAGAACATGATAACCGGCGCGGCGCAGATGGATGGAGCGATATTGGTGGTATCAGCGGCAGACGGTCCGATGCCGCAGACAAGAGAACACATCTTGTTAGCAAGACAGGTAAACGTACCCGCGATCGTAGTGTGTTTAAACAAGGTGGATATGGTAGATGACGCGGAATTGTTGGACTTAGTGGAATTAGAAGTAAGAGAGTTGTTGAATAAGTATGAGTTTCCCGGTGATGATACTCCGATAATCAAGGGTAGTGCGCTAAAGGCTATGCAGGCTGGCGGAGCGGTGGACAACGCTGATTGCAAGTTTATAGATGAATTGATGGAAGCGGTAGACAGTTTTATACCTACGCCGGCAAGAGATATAGACAAACCGTTTTTGATGCCGTTGGAAGACGTGTTCAGCATAACGGGAAGAGGAACGGTAGGTACTGGAAGGATAGAAAGAGGGCAGGTAAAGGTAGGCGAAGAAATAGAGATAGTAGGATTGGGAGACACGAAGAAATCAACGGTAACTGGAGTTGAGATGTTCCGGAAGCTATTGGATTCTGGGCAGGCGGGAGACAATGTAGGAGTGCTGTTAAGAGGAGTAGACAAGAAAGACCTAACGAGAGGTCAGGTATTGGCCGCGCCTGGGTCGATAACGCCGCATACGAAATTTAAAGCGGAAGTATACATATTGAGCAAAGAAGAAGGCGGGAGGCACACACCGTTTTTTAATGGTTACCGGCCGCAGTTTTACATAAGGACTACGGATGTAACCGGAGTAGTGAAGTTGGCAGAAGGAGTGGAGATGGTCATGCCGGGTGATAATGTGACGGTAGAAGTTGAATTGATAACACCGGTAGCATTGGAGAAAGAGTTAAGGTTCGCGATAAGAGAAGGCGGACACACTGTAGGAGCAGGAGTAATCTCGGAGATAATAGCATAAGGGAATTTAATGTCTGTTGAAAACTATAAACGGACACTGTGGTTTGTGGATAAAAAGTTAAAGATATAACTCAACATAAAAGAGACGACTTGCGAGGAAAAAATGGCAAAAGATGCGAAACAATCAAAAGTAAGACTGCGTTTAAAATCGTTCGATCATAAGCTTCTTGATGTTTCAATGAGTGAAATAGTTGAAACAGTAAAGAGAACCGGTGCACAGGTTATAGGCCCAGTACCTTTACCTACGAGACGGGAACTTTATACAGTTTTACGTTCGCCACACGTTGATAAAAAATCACGTGAACAATTTGAATTAAAAACACATAAACGCCTTTTGGATATAGTTGATCCAACGTCAAAAACAATTGATTCTTTGCGTAAACTGGATTTACCGGCGGGCGTTGATGTAGAAATTAAATAATGCGGAATTTTTAGATTTTCGTACTATCGGTGTCCGCAAAAAGAGAGGAAAACATGGTTCCGGGTATATTAGGAAAAAAGATAGGAATGACACAGATTTTTAGTGATAACGGCAGAAGAATTCCGGTGACGGTTCTTAAAGTTGGTCCATGTCTTGTTCAGGCAATAAAGACTGTTAAAAACGCGGGCTATACTGCGGTGCAACTAGGGTATGATGATACAAAGGAAAATCGGGTCAAAAAACCGCAAAGAGTGTATCTGAAAAAAAATAAATTAGCTCCTAAAAAATTTGTAAAAGAATTGCGTTGTGAAGATGTTTCTGATTTAAAGGTAGGAGATGAAATAACCAGCCGTATTTTTCAAAAGGGCGATTTTGTGGATATCACAGGACGTTCTAAAGGAAAAGGTTTTCAGGGTGGGATGAAAAGGTGTGGATGGAGTGGAGGGCAAGAAACACATGGGTCGATGTCACATCGTGCGCCAGGATCGATTGGTGCGAGTTCCTTTCCATCACGAGTTACAAAGGGACATGGCATGCCTGGTCATCTTGGCAATGCCCAGACAACTGTTCAGAATATAGTTATTGTTGACGTAAATACTGAAAATAGCACTATAGCAGTTAAGGGAGCTGTTCCGGGTGCAAACGGTATATATTTGACTGTGAAGTATGCAAAGAAGAAGGTACTTGCAAAGCGTATTAAGGAAGAAGAGCCGGAACAGGATGAAACCGTAACTGAACAAACAAAGGAAAAAGAGACTAAAGATGGAACAAGTGAATAATAGATTATCTGTGTATGATTTAAACGGAAAAGTTGTAGATTACATCCAGTTAGATGAACATTTGTTTGACGGCAAAGTCAATTATACGCTTCTTTATGAAGCAAAAAAAATGTATGAAGAGAATAGCCGAAAAACAGTTGCGTCAACAAAAACGAGAGCCGAAGTTTCCGGTGGCGGGGTAAAACCCTGGCGTCAAAAAGGTACTGGTCGTGCCAGAGTCGGATCGTCAAGAAACCCTATATGGCGGCATGGCGGTATTGCTTTTGGACCCAGACCGCGTGATTTTGGTTATGCTTTGCCGAAAAAAGCCGTTAAGAAAGCCCTATTATCAACTTTAAACGCGCGTTTAAAAGAAAATGTTGTTAAAGCCGTAGTGAAGCTGGATTTAAAAAGCCATAAAACAAAAGATTTTGGAAATATACTTGAGAAATTAAAAGTTGAAGGTAAAACGTTGATAGTTGTTGATGAAATATCTGAAAATGTAAAACGCGCTGTGCGTAATATTAAAAACGTAAGTTTGATGGAAGGCCGAAACATTAACGCGCGTGATGTATTGGTAAACGAACATTTAATAATTGAAAAAGAAGCACTTGAAAAACTGGCTGAGAGGGTAAAATGAAAACAGCGCATGATGTCATAAAAAATATGATTCGGACTGAAAAGGGAACGGATTTGCTTGTTCAGAATAAATATTTTTTTAAAGTGGATAAAAGAGCTAATAAAATCGAAATAAAAAAAGCAGTTGAAGATATATACAACGTGAAAGTTAATAACGTGCATGTGATGAACGTTAGGGGGAAGAAAAAACGCGTTCGATTTCATGAAGGCATGACATCTTCGTGGAAAAAGGCGATTGTAACTTTGAAACAGGATAATAGAATTGAGGTAACTTAGTATGGCTGTTAAAAAATATAATCCAGTTACACCAGGGAGAAGATGGGGAAGTGTTTCGTCTTTTGATGAAATTACGAAAACTAAACCGGAAAAAGCGTTAACAGTACCTTTGCGTAAAAAAGGTGGTCGAAATAATTTGGGACGTATAACCTCACGCGCGCGTGGAGGCGGGCATAAAAGGCGGTATCGTTTAGTGGATTTTCGCTATACTAAAAAGGAGATTCCAGGTGTAGTTGAGGCAATTGAATATGATCCGAACCGTTCTGCGAGGATTGCGCTTGTCTGCTATCAGGATGGCGAAAAAAAATACGTTATCGCGCCTGTAGGATTAACAGTTGGAACCACGGTGGAAAGCGGCGTAAAAGTTAAAATTGAAATTGGCAACTCAATGCCTTTGAAACATGTTCCGTTGGGAGCAGAAGTTTATTGTATTGAAATGAATCCCGGTAGAGGCGCAAAGATTGCTCGTTCTGCCGGAAATAGTGCTATGGTTGACGCGAAAGACGGCAGTAATATTCATTTGCGTATGCCCAGCGGTGAAGTTCGTTTGGTTAAAGAGGAATGTTACGCGTCTATTGGAAAAGTTGGAAATGTTGATCATGAAAACATTTCGCATGGGAAAGCTGGAAGAGTAAGACATCTCGGTCGCAGACCGAAGTCGCGTGCTGTTGCGAAGAACCCGGTTGATCATCCCATGGGCGGCGGTGAGGGGAAGTCTTCCGGAGGAAGACATCCTGTTACGCCTTGGGGAAAAATTACTAAAGGCCTAAAAACACGTAAAAAAAAGAAGGCTTCAAACAATAAAATTGTAAAACGGAGGAAGTAAAATATGGCACGGTCAGTAAAAAAGGGGCCTTTTGTTGATGAAAGCTTAATGAGAAAAATCCGCAAAATGGTAGAAATCGGCAGTAAGAAGCCTATAAAAACATGGTCAAGAAGGTCGGTAATACTGCCGGAATTTGTAGGCATAACAATGTCTATTCACAATGGCAAGAAATTTTTCCCGGTTTTTATTACGGAAAACATGGTAGGGCACAAATTAGGTGAGTTTGCTCCGACGAGGACGTTCAGGAGTCATGGCGCGGCGACAAAAGTTTCGGTTGAAAAGACTTAAGACAAATTTTAATTACGGTTTTCGCGTATCAGTTTTAGTGGAAGCTTATATTGGAACAAAGTAAAGTGAGGGAATAAAATGCTTGCAAAAGCAGAAGCAAAATATGTAAGAATTTCAGCTCGGAAAGCCCGTTTAGTGAGCGAGTTGATAAAGGGGAAAACAGTCGAGGAAGCAAATTTTATTTTGGAGAATGTGAATAAAAGAGCTAGTGAGCCGATTTGTAAAGTTGTGAATTCCGCGTTTGCGAATTTAAATAACAATAGATCGGAAAAAATGCTTTCAAAAGAAATAGTTATCTCGGGAATAAAAATTGACGGCGGGCCAATGTTGAAAAGATTCAGAGCCGCAACAATGGGACGTGCCTCTGCGATTAGACACAGGACAGCGCATATATATGTTGAACTTGACAAAGTTATTTTAAAAAAGGGACCGAAAAAAGGAAACAAGAAAGATTAGGGAGCATTAAATATGGGACAGAAGGTTCATCCGATAAGTTTTCGTATTGGCGTAACGCGTAGTTGGAACAGCCGGTGGTATGCGACAAAGCAGGATTTTGCGCAAAAGCTTTTTCAGGACAATAAAATACGCAGGTTAATTGAAAAAGAGATGTCTATGGCGCACATATCGCACGTTGATATTGAAAGAACAAGTAATCGTGTTCGCGTAATGATTTATTCAGGCCGGCCTGGAATGGTTATCGGACGCAAAGGCACGCAGATAGAAAAACTGAAAGAAGATATCCTGAATATGGTGGGGGATCAGACAAAGGTTTTTATTGATATTTTGGAAGTTAAGACCCCGTCTTTAGACGCGAAAATTGTCGCGGACAATCTGGCTTTTCAGCTTGTAAAACGTGTAGCGTTTCGCCGCGCCATGAAAAAGACCATTCAGGCGCATAAAGATGCCGGTGGTGAAGGTATAAAAATTAAATGTTCTGGGCGTTTGGGAGGCGCGGAAATCGCGCGTTCTGAAGGATACAAATGGGGAAAGATACCCCTTCAGACAATTCGGGCGGATATCGATTATGGGTTTTCAGAAGCGAGAACTACTTATGGTATTATCGGCATAAAAGTTTGGATATACAAAGGTGAAAAATTTGAGAATGACAATAAAAAGGATGACAATAAAGAAAAACCAGCGATGAAGTAATTAGCTTAAGTGAGAGGAGCGGGAGAACAATGGCATTAATGCCTAAACGGGTAAAATTTAGAAAACAACAGAGAGGCAAACGTAAAGGCAAGAGTTTTTTAGCTAGTACGCTTAATTTCGGAGAGTACGGACTAAAGGCTCTGGAAACAGCCTGGATGTCGGACAAACAGATAGAAGCCGCGCGTGTTGCTCTTATGCGTGAAACCGGAAGAGCTGGAAAATTATGGATACGCGTGTTTCCAGATAAACCAATAACCAAGACGGCCGCAGAAACTCGTATGGGAAAAGGAAAAGGATCTCCGGCAGGATGGGTTGCCGTGGTTAAGAAAGGCCGGATTATTTTTGAAATGGAAGGCGTTCAGCATGACATGGCGCGGGAAGCTTTTAGGTTGTCGGCGCATAAATTGTCTATGAAGACTAAATTTGTATCGAGGGGAGGCCGAGCTTGAAGCCGAACGAAATAAAAAATATGACAATAGCTGAAATTGAAAATAAGCTTGTGTCTTTAAGAGAACAATTATTTAAACTACGCACTGAACTTACATCAGGCCGGATAGAGAGACCGAGTAGATTTCGGTTTTTGCGGCACGATATCGCAAGATGTTGTACCATTTTAAAGGAGAAGAAAAGTGAAGGGCAATAAACCTAATAAAAAAATGATAACAGGTACGGTAATAAGCGATAAGATGGATAAAACTGTTACAGTAGAGTTGAAAACAAGAAAAAGACACCCGCTTTATAAAAAATTTGTCAGGCAACATATTAAAATTAAGGCGCATGACGAAAAAAATGAAGTAACGGTTGGTGATCTTGTAAAAATTGTTGAAACGCGTCCGATTTCAAAAGACAAATGTTGGAAAGTTACAGAAATTCTTAAAAAGGCGTAACGTAGAGGGAGAAACGTCCGATGATTATAATGGGAAGTAAACTTGATGTAGCAGACAATAGCGGAGCAAAAAAAGCTTCAATGATCGGGGTTATCGGGAGATCAGGAAAAAGAACCGCTATAATTGGTGACATTATTACATGTAATATAAAAGAGTCGACACCAACGGCAGATGTTAAAAAAGGTGAAGTAGTGCGGGCTGTAGTGGTTCGTACAGCTTATCCAATATTGCGTGATGACGGAAGCGTTTTAAGGTTTGATCATAACGCTGTTGTTATTATAGATAAAGACGGGAATCCTCGTGGTACACGTGTTTTTGGGCCGGTGGCACGTGAATTACGTAAGAAAAATTTTATGAAAATAGTTTCATTAGCACCGGAAGTTATTTAAAAATAAGGGGAATAGGTATAACCATGTTTCATATCAAGAAGAATGATACCGTAAAGGTTCTTGCGGGAAAAGATAAAGGAAAAACAGGAAAAGTATTACGTGTGTATCCCAAAAAAAATCGTGCAATAATTCAAGGCATTAATTTTACTAAAAAACATGTAAAACGTTCTCGCCAGGATGAGCAAGGCGGGATTATACAACGAGAAGCTTCAATTAATTTATCAAATTTAGCAGTTGTATGTAAGGGATGTAACCAATCCGCTCGTATAGGAAAAGACATATTGAACGACGAAAGTAAAGTCCGTTATTGTAAAAAATGTAAAGAAGTTTTGTAAGTTTTATCAGATTAAAAGAAACGTGTTTAAAG
>JAHIZQ010000219.1 GCA_018814505.1 Candidatus Omnitrophota bacterium | reverse complement strand
TGACGAACGTCAACTATAATTTCCGTTGACGTCAATTATAATTACCGGTTTTTAATAAAAAAAATAATAGTAGTAGTAGCCTTTCTTTTTTTGGTTCTTTTTTTCTTTGTTAATAACTCTCAATTCTGTGGATAACTTTATTTTTTAATTTTTCTTCCGCTTTTCCCCACTTTAGCATGATCCATTCTATAACTCGGCAGATTCAGCTCTATGATCACACTATGGTGTACCAGCCTGTCTATAGCCGCTGCCGTTACCATGGGATCTTTAAATATTTTCTCCCATTTTGAAAATGGAAAGTTACTGCTCAGCATAATACTTCCTCTTTCGTATCTTTCAGCCAGTAACGTGAATAACACTTCCATTTCTTCACGGTTCTGCTGAACGTAACCTATCTCATCGATTATCAACGCATCAAACCTCGATAACTTCTTCAGCATATTTGGCAAGACTAGATCACGTTTAGCTTGCAGGAGCTCCTGCACCAGTATGCTACAAGTAGTAAAATACACTTTTCTACCGGTCTTTATTATTTCCTGGCCGATGGCACATAAAAGATGTGTTTTACCGCTCCCGGGATTGCCAAATACCAAAATGTTTTCTGTATAATCGATAAATGCTCCTGTAAATAACGTTTTTGCTTGCTGTGCTGCCTTTGACGGCAATCTTTTCAAGTCAAAAGTATCTATGTTTTTATCCTCCGGTATCCTGGAGGCCTTCATCAATCTCTCACGGCGCCTGTTTTGCCGTACTTCACTTTCTTCCTTCAATAGTTCATGCAGGAACTCTTCATAACTTAGCGTCTCTCGCCTGGCCATTGACGCTATATCCGCATATCTCTTTTGTACTGTTGTTAAACATAGTTCTTTCAGCTGCTCGTTTAGTTCCTTTTCTACTTTATTTTTACGCATTGGATACCTCCTCCGCGTATACACATAATAGCGCGTCATATTGTTTTAGGTCAACATCAGTTACCTCAACTTCCGGTGATTTCATTTCTCCTGACATACTCTTTACCAACACCTCAACAAGTGTTGACGTAATCCGTTCCCCGGATGTTAAAAGATTCTGTATGGCGCTATCCACCTTAACTTCTCCTTCCATAAACGCGATGTATAATATCTTTAAGTACTCCTTATTCGCGTTGGCAGGTGTATGCCTCTTAAGATGATCATATGCCATCCTAAAATGGCTATTTGGATATAGATCATCCCTGTACTTATAATTTTCAAATGCCCCAGGTTTGCGAACAAGTCCTTCTATAATGTGCCTGTAATCGATACGGTGATTACCCTCACCGCGTATCCGAGGGAAGCTGTCTACCTTCTTTTGAGCGTACCATATTTCAATATGATTCGAATGCACACGTGCTTTGATCCTTTCGCCTTTAAGCCTGCTGTTTACAGAATATACATTATGCTTGGCATTTATTGTGCCGCTTGGTCCAACTTTGAACTCCAAAACACTTGATGCGTCCTTCTTGGAACAGGGTAGAGCGCGTAATACCTTATATTCTTCTTTAAGCCGGTCTTTCCTGCCGGCATTAAGCTGCAGAAATAACTTTTTTAAAAACAATTTGTATTCATCTATGCTGTTAAAATCTTTACTCCCTCGAAGCATCAATGCCTGCTCTACGGCTTTCTTGAACCGATAATGCCTTTGCTCAACATCTCCGTTCTCATTAGCTTTCCCTGCTTGTATTTTTTCTCCTTTAGTCCCATAGTGCTTAAGTAGTTGTGTATACCTCACGGTGAATTCCTCAGGATTGCACGCTTTATGTACCGCAGCAGATAATCGGTCTGTCCTCATATTCGCCGGGACTCCTCCCAGTTCCCATAAGGCATCCTGTAAACATTCACTGAGACTCTCAAAACTCTCTGAATAACATATACTACCAGCTTCCCAGTTCGAATACGTCAATACAAAATGGCCTATCATGTGGTGAAATGGTTCTTTTCGTATCGTTATTCCAAGTGCTCCCATCCGGGTAAAATCAAATTCTCCAAGCTCTCCGGGGTTATGCACTTGTGTGAAAAATATCTCTTTTGCCGGTCCTTCTGTGGCTTTCCACACTTTTATCCTCCGCTGTAACGATCTCAACTGCCCATCCTTGTATTTGCCCGGATACTTGCGCTGCAATTCCTCAAATATCGTTTTTGCTTCTATCCCCGGGTTTATTTCCAAATACTCTTTAATCCCTCTCCAATCTCCCTCAAATGGACACTTTCTGGTTCGCCAATCCCGGTTCTGTTCATATTCACTGGGCAACTTGCCGCTTTTTATGTATTTCCTGCCTGTCTTTTCACTCATTCCCGCCTTCGCCGCTGCGAGTGCTTTACTTCTTTCTCTGTTTACCAGCATTCTCAACCTCCTTACCTGTTGATCTGTAACCATTTAGACCTCCTCATGTTCAGTCTAAACAGTGTAATCTAGATCAGTTTTTTCCGGTAATTATAATTGTCGTTGGCCGGTATTTATAATTGTCGCTCATCATTTCACTGTTTTTTATGTAGAAGACAATAAATTGTGCAAGGTTTAGGGCGGCAAAAGTTAATAATTTTTGTCCATTGTCATTTGAAATGATAGATGGGATTTTAGGGGCGTAGCCATAAAGATCTTTAATTGCTACATCAAATATTTTTTTATTCTTTTTTTGTGCTGTATCAAGATAATGCGGATCCATTAAGATGCTGATAGTGTAGAGTTTCAAAAAATTAAAGTCATTTAGCATGTGATCGCGAAACTCAGCTAATTGAGCACCTTTATTCTGTAAAGAACTTGTTTTTTTTATAAAATTGATAACATATTTAAAATCTGCTTCATAGAAAAGTTTAGCAAAGCATATAGGGTAAGCTATTGTGTTAGGAATGACTAAAGCGTGGCCTGTTCTAAATTTATGGAGCTCTAAGATGTCTTTTAATTCATTTTGAGTTTTAGGTGAAAAAGGATTCGTTTCGTCTATATTCCCCCAAATTGCCAATATAGACTGGTCGATATTTTTAGAAATTTTTTGTTTTTCAACGACATTTAAAAATTTAAAATGATTTTTATAACTCTTATCAAGCATTGTTGCATGAAAAGTGTGCAATATTAAACTTAAAGATTTATCAGGGTTATTAAAAAGTTCCTGGGAGATTTCTTTAACAAAAGAATTTTTTGTGTTTTTAAAAAATGTAACAGCCGATTCTCGGGATCCATTCGTGTCTCTTAAATATAGCGCGCTGTAAGCTAATGCTTTTTCAATGCACGAAGAATTTTTGTTTTGGACTGTTTGTGATAAAAAAGTAAGTTCCTGGTTGAACTCGGCACTATTTGATTCAGATGTAATATATTTTTCACCAGAAACTATTAATGCTGATAATGATAGTAGAGTTTTATCCATAACACGTTGTAATGCTTTTTGTAAAAGAGTGGGTTTGTCTATTTTGATATCAAAGAGTTTATTTATTGTGTTTTCCACGTCAGGGTGTTCTCTGAATAAAACTTCATCAATAATATTACGGTAAAAATTACCTAATTCTTTCACTTCGTCTTTCATTATAATTCCATTTTCATCGTACTCATTAAAAATAGCAGTTTGAATTTCCTGATAATTAGTTTTGTGGCTAGTACTGTCCACTTCTTCTAAAACGCCCGAACTAATAATTTTTAAGTGTTCAGGAATACAGTCATGGTAAATATCTTGCGCTAAAAGGCGAATAGATTGATCATACAATCTTCTAATAATAACAGGATCTTTACCCAAATATTTGGAACTATTTGAGTGAGGCGCGCTCTTAAACCAGGTGAATCCCAACAAATAATCTTCAGGGCTTGTTATTGTTTTGGAAGAATTATATAAATAAAGGCTTTCTTTAAGATGTGTCTGGAACATAAATAAGTTTTTTAGAATTTGGTTTTTCTTTGGTTCATGTTGTGGGGGTATTTTGTGCTGGTTTTGTAAGTGCAGTGCTATCGCTAGATCTATTGCTTCTTGTATTTTTTGCGTTATGTCTTGGTGAATGTTTTGAGAAATCTCCATTTGTTTAGGAAGAGAGCCTTTTATCAAATTCAATAAGGGCTCGCCATTGCCAACGGCATTTGGTTTTAATGTTTTTGCTATTCTGTTATTTGTTTGAGGTTGCAAAGGTTTAGGATCATTGGTTGACCATATGGCCAAATTATGTGCCGCATAAAGGGGGCAAATCTCACTAGTTAAAAAAATAAAAGACAGTAAAATGGATGTTATTTTGGTTATTTGTTTCATGTGTTTATTTTGATACTGTTTTTGTTTTAAAAACGGCATAGGTTGTAAGGCTAAAATATTGAGTTATGCTTAAAAAAGCCAGATTAGTGTAGCAAATTTACCGCAGTATGTCTATAAAAAGATATAATATGGGCTTGTGAAAACTAGTTCTTGACCTCATGACAGGTTTTGCTGATAATGGGTTAAAAACAAGTAGGTGAATTATGGTAAAGATCAAAACTATATTTTTCGATTTGGGTAATGTTATCGTTAAAGTGCGTCCTGAAGTTTTGGAAGAGGGAATCCGGTCTTGCGGAAAATTTAAGCAAGGCGCAGTTATTGATTATTTTATGGATTCAGATAATGCCAATAAGTATATGGAAGGCAAAATAACATCTTCACAGTTTTTTTCCAGAACCAAAAAGCTATTTAAGCTAGATATCAAATTTAGTGACTTTTACAAATTATGGAACGAGGTTCTTAGCCCATATCCTGAAATGGAAGAGATTATAAAAAATCTTAAGAATAGTTATCCTGACATTAAATTGATACTGGTTTCAAATACGAATGAGGTTCATTATGAACATGTCAGAAAACAGTACAAGATACTTGATCTTTTAGACGAATACATTGTTTCGCATGAAGAAGGTGTGCAGAAACCCCATCCTGAAATATTTGTTAGAGCATTAAAACTTGCCGATAGTTTGCCTAAAGAAACTTTTTATACCGACGACCGTGCGGATTTAATAGACTCTGCCAGGGTTATGGGTATACGCGCATTTCAGTTTACTGATCACAAGGCTTTTCGCGAGAAACTCTTGGAATACGGATTTAAAGTATAGTTTTAATCCGATATTTAGTCTGAATATCCAAGTTCCTGCAGGGCGGTGGGGTCTTTTTTCCATTTGTCATAGACTTTTACCCATAGGTTT
>JAHIZQ010000218.1 GCA_018814505.1 Candidatus Omnitrophota bacterium | reverse complement strand
CAGGGCAATTGCATCTAAATTTATGAACATAAAATTTTGACAAGATAATCATTATCCCATCCCGCTTTCAACCGTCTTGAATTGATACTGCCCTTAAACGTTTTTTCATTTTTTATCATGTTCAGCGCAATCCGGCGAATAATAGAAAAATTCTCTGCCGCGTTTTTTACTCGCACTTGCGAGTGATCTTCTCTGAATATGACATCAAGTACCCAATGTAAACTATTTTCTATCCTCCAATGCCCACGTACTGCGCGCGCGAACTCTTCCGCGTTATTTTCCATACTCGATATATAATACCGTCTCTCTTTACTTTTTTTATCCCCTACCTTCCGTTCAGATTCTACCATTCCAATTACTTGTAGCCCCTCCCATGGTTCTTTACCAAAAAAGATAGCAATATCCGCCGCTATTGGCCGTTTTTCAATTGTCCAGTAACGTCTTACTTCCTCCCTGCCATGCGCTTTTTCAGATGTTTCATAAAAAGAGTATTTATATCCCCTGAATTCTTTTGTTTGCGCTTCATCAAAAATTTTTTGCACCTCTTTATGTAAATTCCCTTGGTTACCTTTTAATCCAAAAATATAATCGCCGCCTCCGCTTACGATCTGTTTAGCAATAGCTTTTTGACAACCCATGGCATCTATTGTAATGATACTCCCTTTAATGTTGATAACATTAAGCAGTTCCGGAATTGCCGTAATTTCATTCGATTTTTCATCTGTCTTAATTTGCCCAAGAACAAGCCTGTGCGCACACGAAAACGCGCTTACCATGTGAATAGCTTTTTTTCCCAAGATACCTTGCCTTGAGCCACAAACACTTTTGCCATCAATTGCAATAACATTTTTTATATCGTCGACTAACGTCCGCGTCCATGATATAAAGCACCTTTCAAATGTCTGCGGATCGAGTGCGGCAAATACTCTCCCAATTGTATCGTGACTTGGTATCCCGTTTGGTAAATTTAAATATTTTTTGAGAAACTTATATTTTGATTTCCCAAATAATTCAACTTCAACCCAACTATTACATCCGCCAATGACCGCGCAAACCGTTAGCCCGATAATATCCATCAATAAATGCCGCTTTGTGCGCTCTACTCGGGGATCTTCCAATCCTGAGAAATGTTTACTGATACTTAAAAGAACTATTTCCTGCTCCACAATTTTTTCCGGGTTTCCTTTGGATTTTTCTTTAACTCTTTCTACATCACCTGTTTGCTTAAAATTTCTCTTACCTGTTTGAGCCATGCTAACCTCCTCTTTGACAAGATAATATACCTGCCATAAAGAGGTACGCCAAATTTATATATTAAATGAACTTATGCCTGCGTGCGATTTAGATGCAATTGCCCTGGGGTCAGAGGCGTTATGGGGTCAGGCCTCGAAATTAGAAATAAGAACATTTTTACTTTCCCTCTTTTCTAATTTCGAGGCCTGACCCCATTATCTCTTACCATAGGTGACCCTCTTGTCTTTCCCTATATCACCGAACGACGCCTGCGGTCAATCGTAAAACTGCCAAGTGAAAAACAAAGAACGATAATTGATAACATTATACCATAAAACCAACTGTACGATATTTTCGGACACTTGATTTTCAGTCCGTGACAATTTGTCACGACTTGAATTTTGAACCGTCCGCTATTCTCGAACACTTCATTCCGCAACCATGTCCTATACCAATGTCCTAAAATGTCCTATATCCGTGTCCTATAATGTCCTATATTTTGACAGTGGGCGAAAGCACGTAATAGGCACCTTTTAGCTCGCCTTTCATATCAATAATACCTTTTTCAACCAGTGAGGACAGGTCTCTTGTCGCTGTCCTGCGGATACTCCCGCAGAGCTTCTGGCACTCGTCATTCGTGATCTTTGCGTTAACAACAAGATACCGGATAATCTTTGCCTGACGGTCATTCAGCCCTTTATCTTCAAACCGTTTAACCACCTTATCCGCCGTAATGATCTTTTTGCCCTTACCTTGTATCTCCTTCATTTGAGAACGAAGCCCATCAACAAAGTATTCAAGCCAGCCGGTCATATCCATCTTGCTCTTACGCACGGATTGAATGGCAGTGTAATACGCCGGGCGGTCTTTGTCATAATATTCGGAGATAGTAAACAATCGTTTAAAGTCATAGCCTGTTTTATAAAGTATAAGCGTTGAAAGAAGGCGTGCCGTCCTGCCGTTGCCGTCAACAAAAGGGTGAATATGCACAAACTGAAACTGTGCTATTCCGGCAGTCAATACCGGTGAAACTTCCTCGATATTGGCGTTGATCCAGTCCACAAACTCCCGCATAAGGTGAGGCACTTCCAAAGGTGCCGGTGGCGTGTAGATAATCTCTTTCGTGCGTGAATTGGCAACGTAGTTTTGTATCTTCCTGTAACTGCCCGGCTGGGCTTCACTGCCACGCACGCCACGGACAAGTATTTTATGAAGCTCCCGCACAAGCCCCTCTGAAATAGGATCATCTTTGCCGAGATACTTTGAGATAAAATCCATCGCTTTCTTATAATTAAGAAGCTCTTTTTCATCGTCACGGCTGACTCCCTTAACTTTTTTACCCGCTAAAATATCCTGTGCCTGCTCAAGGTTTATCGCCGTGCCTTCAATATGCGTTGAGTGATGAGACTCAAGCAAAAGGGCTTTTGCCTGCATATCACTAACCCAGTCATCCTTGAGGTTAATAGCGTCAAGAAAACCCCGCACCCGCTCAATTTCAACCAGTGCCTTATTGATCTTCGGCGTTATAGTGTATTTCGGTTTATATGGCATAATCGCCTCTCTCCTTATTGTAATACCTGAATGACCTCTGCAAAATGCATAAGGCTTTATATCTAAACAATTTATACAAATTGTTTTCTTGCAATTTCCTCCATTTGTGCTATGCTGTAACTATGCTCCACCAAAAGCGTTACAACAAAAACGGCGTTATGGGGTCAGGCCTCGAAATTAGAAATAAGAACATTTTTACTTTCCCTCTTTTCTAATTTCGAGGCCTGACCCCGTTATCTCTTT
>JAHIZQ010000217.1 GCA_018814505.1 Candidatus Omnitrophota bacterium | reverse complement strand
TGTACGCGAACGCGATACAATGGAACAGGAAAGAGTTGGCGTCTCCCTCTTGGGAGACTATATGAGTAAAAAGCTTGAGTTATAAGCATTATTTTTCAGGCTTATTTTTGTTAACAAGGGTGAAGAAGAGTTCACACAAAAAGGGGAGGAACAGGTACGATGAGTAAGCAAACAGTTGGAAAAAAAGTAACAGCTTCGAAATCAAAGAAGAATGTATATTTCTTTGGCGGCGAAAAAGCTGACGGCAACGGAAGCATGAAGAATTTATTGGGCGGTAAAGGCGCTAACCTTGCGGAAATGGCAGGCCACCCAAAATTAAAGATTCCCGTGCCGGCAGGTTTTACAGTAACAACGGACGTATGTACGGCGTATTATAAAAATAAAGGTAAATACCCTCAAGGGCTTACCGAAGAAGTTAATAAAGCAATGAAAAAAGTGGAAAACGTAATGGGTAAAAAGTTCGGTGACGCTCAAAATCCGCTTCTTGTGTCTGTACGTTCAGGAGCAAGGCAGTCTATGCCGGGGATGATGGAAACAGTTCTTAATGTCGGGCTGACAACAAAAACGATAGATGGTATTATTAAGAAAAGCGGCAACGAAAGGTTTGTATACGACGCGTACAGAAGGCTTATTACCATGTATTCTGATGTTGTTATGGAAAAAGCCGCGGGAATAGAAGTTCGGGAAGGCAAAGGTATCCGCCAACAACTTGAAAAACTTCTTGAACAAAAAAAAGAAGAAAGAGGTGTGAAACTTGATACCGACCTTAGCGCGGAAGACTTGAAAGATCTTTGCGATAACTACAAGAAGAAGATAAAACAGGTATTGGGCAAAGAGTTTCCGGATGACCATGAAAAGCAGTTATGGGGCGGTATCGGAGCGGTATTTTCGTCATGGAACGGGAAAAGGGCTATTTCATATCGAAAAATTGAAAATATTCCGCAAGAATGGGGAACGGCAGTTAATGTTCAGGCCATGGTTTTTGGAAACATGGGGGATAAGTCAGCGACTGGTGTAGCTTTTACACGTAATCCAGGTAATGGTGACAACAATTTTTACGGTGAGTACCTCATAAACGCGCAAGGTGAAGATGTTGTCGCGGGAACAAGAACGCCAGCGCCGATAAATAAAAACTCGCAGAGTGATCATAATAAACACGAGCTTATGTTGGAAGATTTTTTACCACGAGTATACAAACAGCTGAATGGGATACAAAAAAAACTTGAGAAACACTATCGTGATATGCAGGATATTGAGTTTACCATTGAAGACGGTGAGCTTTATCTTCTGCAGACACGTGTAGGAAAACGTAACGGGCCTGCGGCAGTTAAAATGGCGGTGGATATGGTAAACGAAAAACTAATTACCAAGAAAGAAGCCGTGATGCGCGTAAAACCGTCTCAGCTTGATGAACTATTGCATCCGATTATAGATCCGGACGTGGAAAAAACAAAAAAAGCGTTGGCAAAAGGTTTGCCAGCAGGGCCTGGCGGAGCCATTGGTAGAATAGTGTTTGATTCCGAGAGTTCTGTTGAATGGGCGAAAAATGGTAAAGATGTTATTCTTGTACGAGAAGAAACCAACCCTGAAGACGTTGAAGGGATGCGTGCCGCACAGGCGATATTGACTACACGTGGCGGTATGACTTCGCACGCGGCGCTTGTTGCACGTGGATGGGGGAAATGTTGCGTTGTTGGCTGTAGCGAACTTGAAATAGATTACACTAAGAAAACGGCCAAAATGGGTGATGTAACTCTTAAAGAAGGGGATTGGATTACTCTGAACGGGACAAAAGGTCTTGTTTTCAAAGATGTTCTGCCGATGATAGACGCGACAAAAGAAAACAAGACTTTAAATGCTTTTCTGAAAATATGTGATGCTGTTAGAACAATGAAAATAAGAACAAACGCTGATACTCCGGAAGACGCGCAAAGGGCGCGTGATTTTGGAGCCGAAGGTATTGGTCTTTTCCGGACGGAACACATGTTTTACGGTGTTGGTTCTGAAGAACCGCTTTTCAAACTCAGAAAAATGATATTATCAGATTCTGTGGAAGACAGAAAAGCGGCACTTGATGAACTGTTTCCATTTGTTAAAACGGATATCAAAGGGACACTTAAAGCCATGGTAGGTCTTCCAGTTACAATAAGGCTGTTGGATCCGCCGTTGCATGAATTTGTTCCTCATCAGACGGAACAGCTGAAGGAATTGGCGAAAAGCCTTAATGTCGGGATGCCGAATCTTGAAAAACGCGTAGCGTTACTCAAGGAAAGTAATCCCATGATGGGACACCGCGGGGTTCGATTAGGTATAACTTATCCGGAAATAACGGAAATGCAGGTACGGGCGATACTTGAAGCGACCGCGGAACTGATTAAAGAAAACAAAAAGGTATTACCGGAAATAATGATACCGGTTGTCGGAACGGATAAAGAGATTGACAACCAGAAAGTAATCATAACTCGCGTAAAAAGTGAAGTCCTAAAGAAATACAACCTTAAAAAGCTTCCGCTTATGATTGGAACAATGATAGAAATCCCGCGTGCGGCGCTTACTGCAGGCAAGATCGCGAAAGAAACTGAATTTTTCTCTTTCGGTACTAATGACTTGACGCAGATGAGTTATGGCTTTTCCCGTGACGATATGGGCGGGTTTCTGGCTCCGTATTTGGATAAGGATATACTCGCGGGAGACCCTTTTCAGTCGTTGGATACTGAAGGCGTGGGCCAGCTGATTACAATGGGTATTGATCGTGGTAGAAAAGTTAAGCCAAAACTTAAAATTGGTATCTGCGGTGAACACGGTGGGGATCCTAATTCGATACTGTTTTGTTACAAGGCCGGTATGGATTATGTAAGCTGTTCTCCGTTTCGTGTTCCGATAGCCAGGCTTGCCGCCGCGCAGGCTACGATTATGGCGTAAAAATAGAGACGTTGTTTGTTCCGCTGTTTGTGCTACAAACAGCGGAACAAACAGAGGGATGGTGATAAATAAGCGAGAAAGGTGACAAACCTAAAAAGAGAGGAGTAATTGCGGTTCTGAAAAGGGTATTTGCAGGTAAACAGAAACCGCAATACACTAAGTATGGATGCGATAAAACTTTATCTTAAAGACATACGGGATTTGCCGCTTTTAACGGCGGAACAGGAAAAAGACTTAGCAATCAAGATAAAAAAAGGTAACAAAAAAGCGCGTCAGCAAATGATTCAAAGCAACCTGCGGCTGGTCATCAATATTGCGAAGAAATATAGTTATTTGGGTGTGCCAATGTTAGACTTAATCGAAGAAGGAAACCTGGGGCTTATGAAGGCGGTTACAAAGTATGATCCTCATAAAGGTTACAGGTTTAGCACTTACGCGGCATGGTGGATTAAACAGTTTATTACCAGAGCCGTGGCAAACCAGGGGAAAACCGTACGCATACCGGTTTATGTTATGGAAATGCTGATGCGTTTTCACAAAGTCAAAAAACATCTTTTGCAACGAATGAAGAAGAACCCTCAGCTAGGCGATATCGCGAAAAAAATGAAACTTCCGGTTTCTCGTGTACGCCAGCTAAGCCATATGGCTTCCAACATTGCCAGTTTGAACGCCCCGATCGGAGAATCCGGAGATTCAGAATTTATGGACTTAATTGAGGACGAGAGTATCGTTAATTCAGTTGATGAACTGTCAAAATTTTTGCTTCATGAACGAATCGAGGGTTTGTTGGAAAAAATGACTGACCGTGAGAAACGAATCCTGACGCTGAGGTTCGGGTTGACGGAAGACGGCGTTTCTCATACATTGAGAGATACTGCTAAACATTTTGGCATAACCAGAGAAAGAGTCCGTCAAATTGAAGCCGCATGCATGCATAAACTTAGAAAAATGATGGAAGATCAGGAACAAGAAGCGCAGGATAAGTTAACTAGACAATCGAAAAAACGAAAAAGCTTAAGAAAAAAATAGTTTACATTTAACATTTTAACGGCAAAATTTTAACAAATGTATAATATTCGACACCTCTAGGTTAAGAACCGTTGTAAAATCCAGGATAAATCAGATAGACTAAAAGAAGCCTGCTATTAGAGCAGGTTTCTTTTTTTTTGGCTATTGACAAAATATAAAAATAACTTGACAAAACCGCAAGTAAATGATACTCTGTATCAAGTGCTATGTGACTTTTTCTAATACGGCTTGCGTTTATATGAACGTAATGATAAAATAAGCCAAAATTGTAAATTATAAATTCAACAGGGAGAAACGTCATGCTTATCAAGAAGGCATCCGTATTTTTAAAAGTAACAGCTGTAACGGTAACAGCTGTTTTTTTATGGAACCAGATAGTTTGGGCAGGGGATTTAACGAGCGTAGCGCTTACGTCCCAAAATACAGCTGACCCGATATCCCAGCTAGGCGCTCCCGAAGTTACAAGTACCCGCCAAACGCAAATGGAATCTTTAATTGAGAAAAAGCAGGATATAGAAAACTTTATATCCCGAACAAACATTTTAAAGAATTCATCCGCGCAAATATCTGAACCCACTTTTGAAATAACGTCAGAATCTGGCGATAAAATAATTTACGCTGACGGTAAAATAGATTCAATTGAAACGCAAGACGGCACAGTTATAACAGAAATTGTACTTAATGCTGATAATTCTATTGTTGACGCCAATGTTATATTTAACGACGGCAAAGAATTAGTAATCAAATCCGGAAACATTAAATCCTTATCTTTAGCTGACGGCACAAAGTATACGTATGATAATGAGGGGCTTCTTGAAAGTATAGAAAATACGGATGGAAAGGTTGAAGAATTTGAATATAAAAAAGATATTGATGGAAGCGTTCAGGAAACCGTTGTTAAAGACAGTGAAAAAACTGTGTATTATGACGCGGATAACAATATAACAAAAACAAGGTACAAAACAGGGAAAGTTATAGAGTATGACGCCGGTATTATTTCACGAATAAT
>JAHIZQ010000216.1 GCA_018814505.1 Candidatus Omnitrophota bacterium | reverse complement strand
AGATCGGTAGAGAAAATTTATCTACCTATGAAATTTCGGTGGATAAAAGTGAGGCAAAGGAGGCACTTGAAAAGTCTCTTTATAAAAATTATATACGAATTAAGAAAAAATAAAAAATAAGAGTATTTTGATTTGAGCTCTTGACATTGGATTTGGTTTAACTATAATAGAAATATAACCATTGTATATACAACAGATATATTATGAAAACTATTTTAAACATTAAAGTTGATAAAGAAGAGAAAGAAAAAGCCAAGCAAATTGCTATGGAAATGGGGGTTCCTCTTTCTACAATTATTAACGCTCATTTGCGTGAGTTTATTCGCACTCGCGAATTTTCTGTTAGCTTAGAACCGCGATTAAAACCGAAGGTTGAAAAAGAACTGCTTAAAATAAGCAAAGAGTGGCATGATGGTAAAATGGAAAATTTTATTGTTGCACAGTCAGCCGAAGAAGCCATAAAACTTCTTAATAAAAAATAATATGGACATTGTTTCTAGCAGAAATTTTAAGAAACAATACAAAAAACTTCCTGCCAAAATTAAAAAGGATTTTGAGGAAAGGTTAAGATTGTTTGAAATAAATTCTTTCAATCCGATTCTAAATAATCACAAATTGCAAGGAAAATTAAAAAATGCAAGAAGTATAAATATTACGGGGGATATTAGGGTAATTTATGAGCAGGTAGATAATAAAACGGTTGTGTTTTTAATGATTGCAAAACATAGCGAACTATATGATTAAATTTTAAAATTATGCCAGGAGAACCAAAATTTGAAATGAAAGATAATGGGAATGCTTATGATGGCGAAAAGAAAGAAACTGAAGCAGAAGAGCAAAAATATTCTGAAGCATTGAAAGAGTTGGTTGATTTTCAGATAGAATTTGGGAAAATGAAAATTGAAAATAGGGAGGATTTAAAAGATGAACCAGTGCCAGACGAAATTTATTATGCAATTGAAAAAAAAAGGAGGCAAATGGGTATCGAATATGATAAAGTTGTTGACGGATTAAAAATAGATATGAAACAAGAATCAGGGTGGAACAGATTAAACTACGAAGAAAATTTTTTATCAAAATTTAATGCAGACGAAAGAAAATCATTAGAAAAACAAGTAGATGAAATATATAGTAAGCCACTTTTATGGCATGGCACTGGAAAATTACGATATGATTCGCATGGGGAATCTAAATACCAAAGGATCAATTATGATGCAGAGCCTGTAGAAGTGTTTAAAAATATTTTGCTTAAAGGGTTGACTCCTGCGTTTGATCCTTATGCCGAAAGAACCGTCGGCCAGCAGAGAAGTATTTCTCTAACGAAGCGCAGAATGATAGCTCGCGCAATTTCAGACACTATGTTGCCCGAAGGTAAAAAATTAGAATTTGCTTACGGTTCAACTCTTTATTGGCATTTGTTGTCATTGAAGGATGAAGGTTTAGAAGAATTTGTGTTGGGTAAGCCTGGTGCAACCGAACAAGTCCAGCTTTGGATAAGTGATGTGAACAAAGAAATTAAAATCAATACAGGAGATAATGTCATCGTGATGTTAAGTCAAATTAAGTCAACTATTAAAGGAAATTTTCCAGTAATTTTTGGAATAATTTCTGATAGAGTGAAAACTAAAGATTTGGACACATTAAATATAAGCAACGAATATGAGGTGAGAGCAACTAAAACAGTTCCTGTTGAAGCATTTAGCCATATTGAAGTCCCATGGAAAAATGTTGAAGAAGTAAAAAAAATGTTGCACGAGCTTGATGTTGATTTGCCCGTAATTCCGATTGAGGAAGGCGAGAGGTGGATGAGTTATAATATGGATAATATTAGTTTTTGATTTGGGTGGGTATTTTAATAGCATTACAAATATTGAATTGGGGACTTGACATTGGATTTGGTTTAGAATAGTATGTAAAACCTTACCACAGATCTTACAGCGTTTTACAGGTTTAGGATCAACTCTCATAGGTTAGTCACTTAATAATAGAAAAGGCTTAGGAAAAAGTAGGTACTCAAAACCTAAGCCTTTACCCTGTTTTACTAAGTGTATGTTTTAACAGGAGAAGTAAGCCTAGACCTGCTAGATATAATTCCAGCCCAACAATAGTATAGAAGCATAATGTTATCCAGCTCTGATCCGTTATCATTTGATATAAATACAGTTCTTAAGCTCTTTTCCGATCTGACGCTGAGAAGTTGCTAGCTCTCCTTTGAAGCCGATCCAGTTCTTCAGAGCTATACCCTTTTTAATTGCGATAAAGTTAGACATAGTTTTATTACAGTATGCGTCTATTTGTGTGCCGTCTGATAGGATCAGGGTGAGAATAAGTTTCTTAACCTTCTTAGTCTTATCATTATAATCAGGCTTTTCCTCGTGACGAGCTGAAGCAATAGTAAAATGTTTATCAGGCATATTGATTACCATTTCAGCACTAAGCATTAAATCTGCTGTTTCGCTTGTTTCTTGTTTTTCTTTTTGGTCTTCCATATTTCTTTTAAATGTATAAAACACCACTCAGGTATACTAGATTGCTGTTTCATATTCTTTCAACATACGGTTTTGTTGAGCCTGAAGTCTTTTAAACATATCTTCGTCTGTTTCTCCTGTCTTCTGTACGATCTT
>JAHIZQ010000215.1 GCA_018814505.1 Candidatus Omnitrophota bacterium | reverse complement strand
ATCATTATAGAAAATATATCAACAATTTTAAAGGTAATACACACAATAGCAGTGGTTGTTTTCGCAATAGACATTGTTGGTTTAATATTTTTCGCGCCGTTTAAAAGAAAGCGTATTTTTGTAAGTGTAACATTATTTATTTCTTCGGCTATATTTGGTTCAATCGCCTGGTTAATCGGACTTTTAGTAACGTTATGTTTTTGGGGAATAATACCGGTTATTATTGGCCTGCTTTTTCTGGGAATAGGGATAATTCCTATAGGTCTTTTGGCTTGCGCTATTAACGGTTGTTGGGGCAATTTTTTTGTAATGATTTTTTTAACGGTACTTGCGTTCATAGTAAAAATGATAGGTGTACGTTTATTGGGGACTGTCGTAAAAGAAAAAGAGAACAGCTTTTCAAAAGTAGATGATAATACTGTAGTTGATATTTAAAAAAAGTATTGGAGGAAAAGTGGAAATTAAATTAGCCAAAACCGATGAAGAGATAATCGGGTGTTATGCAACAATGAGCCAGTTAAGGCCGCACATAAAACAAGAAGATTTTCTCGCACGCATTAGGCATCAGGAAAAGACTGGCTATAATATGGCTTTTATTGAAGATGAAAATGAAGTTGTTTGCACTGCGGGTTTTCGTTTTGTTGAGACTTTAGCATGGGGAAAATTCCTGTATGTTGATGACCTTGTGACTGACGAAAAAAAGAGATCAAAAGGGTACGGTGATAAAATGATGGATTGGCTGTTCGAGTATGCCCGGGAAAACAAATGTCAGGAATTTCATTTAGATTCCGGTGTGCAGAGGTTTTTTGCTCATCGCTTTTATTTTAGAAAAGGCATGACTATATCGTGTTATCATTTTCAACAAATGTTGTAATAAAATGTCTGTTTTAAAGTGTCCATTTAGAGAAAAAGGAACAAATTTTTACTTAGAAATCCCCCGAACCCCCTTTTTCAAAGGGGGGGGAACTATTATTAGTAGTATTGTTTCTACTCGTTAAAGGATTGTGACTATTTAATAGTGGACAAACCCGTAAAATTAGTATAAAATAAAGTAAGCATTTATGTCGAATAAGTGATGTAGTAGGAATTCTGAAACCACAAGGTTAGGAAATATTAGCCTTGTGGTTTTTTGTGTAACAAGGAGTAAACAATATGCCAAATCAGAAAAGAAGAAAAGATGTAAGGAATGTTGCTATTATAGCGCATGTAGATCACGGAAAAACTACGCTTGTTGACGCGCTGTTAAAATATACTGGAGCTTATGAGTTCAAAGAAGGCGAAGTTGCTATAATGGATTCCAATCCGCTGGAGAAGGAAAGAGGGATTACTATTCTTTCCAAAAATGCTTCGCTTGAGTATAAAGGCGTGCAGTTTAATCTTGTTGATACTCCTGGGCACGCGGATTTTGGTAGTGAAGTAGAGCGTATTTTAAAGATGGTTGATGGAGTACTTCTTTTGGTAGACGCGTTTGAAGGGCCTATGCCTCAAACGAAGTTTGTTCTTAAAAAATCGCTTGAACTTCATCTGAAGCCAATTCTTGTTATTAATAAACTTGACCGGCCCCATACTCGGCCTGATGAAGTTGCTGATATGACGTTTGATCTTTTCTGTGAACTGAATGCTACGGATGAACAGCTTGATTTTCCAATAGTGTATGCTTCAGGAAAAGATGGGTACGCGACGTTGGATCTTGCGGAACCGCGAGAATCGGTAAAACCGCTTTTAGAGACTATTTTGCATAGAGTATTGCCGCCAATTGCTGATCCCGAACAACCTTTTCAGATGTTAGTTACAATGCTTGACTACGATTCATATGTTGGCCTTATCGCAATAGGCCGTATTTTTCATGGATCCATTCATGTTGGTGATCCGGTAGCTCTTGTGAAGCGAAATGGCACCATTAAACGGGCGAAAGTAACAAAAATAATGAAATATCGCGGATTAAAACGAGTGGAACGTATGGACGCGACAGCGGGTGATATAATTTCAATTTCGGGGATAGAAGATGTACAAGTGGGGGAAACACTTGCGTGTAGTGAATCACCAAAAGGCTTGCCGACAATAAAGATAGATGAGCCGACGATTTCTATGTATTTTTCGCATAATACAAGCCCTATCTCTGGGAAAGACGGTGGACGGTTTTTGACTTCGCGGCATATACGCGAGAGGCTTAAGCATGAAGCTATGATAAACGTCGGGATAAAAGTTGAGTCTGTTGAAGGCGCGGAACGGTTTAAGGTTTCCGGAAGAGGAGAACTCCATTTGGCGATTTTGATAGAAACAATGCGCCGTGAAGGATATGAAATGGAAGTGTCTCGGCCGCAAGTAATATTAAAGGAAATGGGAAAAGAAGTACTTGAGCCTGTCGAGCAAGTAATTATTGAAGTGGATTCAGAGTATCAAGGCGCTGTTATGCAGGCGCTTGGCGCGCGTAAAGCAGAGGTTAGAGAGATTAAATCGACAACGTCAGGTACGAACAGAATGGAATTTATTATTGCTTCAAGAGCGCTAATAGGGTTTAGAAGTGATTTTTTAGTTATGACACGAGGAACAGGGATCATGTATCAGAATTTTTTTGAATATCAGACATATAAAGGAGAACTGCCGTCACGCCAGGCGGGT
>JAHIZQ010000026.1 GCA_018814505.1 Candidatus Omnitrophota bacterium | reverse complement strand
ATTTCTTTATTAACCGCATAATCGTGTACATTTTTCTGCGATATTCATGCCTTCCGTTTTCGTATTTCAACTCTCCCATAGCTGTATCCACTACTATAAATTGAATTCCGGAAGCTTTCTTTTTCAATTCTTCTACATACGAAAGATATGCTTCAGCTGTTTTAGCGAATTCCTTAGGAAGCTGGACTATGACATCTTTAGTAGAAAAGTTTTCATCAGACTGAGACAGTTCTTTAATTCTTTCAAGTATATCCTCAACTACCTCGTGAGGTTTATTTGTCCCAATTCGCTCTAACCCAAACCTGCTGGCATATTCTGCTCTATCATCTTTCCATTCCTCATCACTTACAAAGTCCTGCAATACAAACAAAGTATAATTTGCCTTAGGCGGCGCGATTTGTTCGCCGACACGTATGGCTAAAGCTTCTTTCTTTTTTTCATTAACTGGTCCCGCGGTGTAATCACGCACATAACGCTTGCCCGCGAAATTAGTACCCCTTAAATTGTTTAAGTCCACTAATGGATTTTCTTTTTTCAAAATAAGAGAAAGTTCAGAAAACTCACTCTTATCCCAATCTTTATCTTCTCCCGCTTTAATACGCTTAAGCTTTTTATACGCAAGATCCATTTCGTTCAGCAAAAAACTTCCTTCAGTAGCATCATCTACCCCTATAACATTCAAGCCTAATTTGTTCCCCGAATCGTGAATAACGCATCTGGTAATAAGTTCGTCTGTTTTTGATTTTAAATTTTTGTCAGGAAAATCATTTATTCCATGATACGATTTGTATTCTTTGTCCGTTAAAAATATATATTTTCCTCTCGACCCCGTATGCATTCTACAGGTTACTCCCTTCCACTCATCTTTTATCCTCATTTCTGTTTTCGGCAGATTTTCTTCATCCCCGACGTTAATAAGCATAAAAGAACTTCCACAGAGCTCCCCGATTAATTCTCCTTTGTTTTCAATAGAACAAAAATATCCAAAAATTGCCTCTATTTTTCTTTGAATCCCCAAAAAAAGTTTAGAGTTAAATTTACTAACCCACATAAACCGTCCATCACGAATAGCGTCATCAATAACTGTATCTATCTTTCTTTCATGTTCCAAATACCTGTCAATCTCTTCTTTGTCTTCGGCAGACCGCGTAACCAATAAATTCAATCCGCCTTTTTTGTATATATTTCGAAGACTTTCCATTTCACTTTGCGTGAGTATTTTACAACTTTTATACCTTTTCCAATTTACAAAATCTGTATCCGGTACATTTATGTAGTATTTGTTATACTCACCGCTATTCTTTTTTCGACTCCAACACGGTATCAACCACGATCTCGGCTCCAATACGTCCACCCCTACATGCGTACGCGTAAAATCAAAAATGCTGTCGTATTGCGAACCATATGGATTCGACAAATCGCGATGAACTTTTATTTTTTTTCCTTGTAATTTACCTTCGTGCTTTAAAACAACATCTCGAATATCTTTTTCTAAAAGCGCTACTGCCTTCAATTCCTCATCCGGTAAATGTCTCAATGCCGCGGTTCCATCTTTTAGGTTCCAGTCATCCAGCCCGCGCTTTAGCTCTAACGCGGTCTTTAATGTTTCCACGCCTCCCATCACATCTATTTTTATGCGACCCGCCACGTCATACTCAATCTCAGAAATATTTCCCTTTACTAAAACACATTCCAAAGTTCTCCTACATTCGTTATCCCGTTCAAAATTACGTTTACTATCCAAAAGTAAAGTTTTTGGGTCATAAATCTCAATTAAATCCTCCAATGTCTTTTCAGTAATACTGCCGCATACTTCAAGGAACTTCATTTTTAAATCATGTTGTTCTACAAACGTTTTAATATAAACTTTGCGTGCAATTTTTTTCATCCAATTAATCGGTCTATTATCAAATAAACCCGTAGCGTAATCACGTTCAAAGTCCAACCCCGCGGCATTGGTGCCTCTTAATTTGTTTATGTCTACAAACGGATTTTCTCTACCTGAGTCCACTATCCTCGCGAGTTCCGTTTGATTGAATTTAAGAGAGAGCTCGTTTTGATTCTTTTCTGCGTTTGGGTCCAGACAGAAATCGTCGTAGCTATCATAT
>JAHIZQ010000214.1 GCA_018814505.1 Candidatus Omnitrophota bacterium | reverse complement strand
TTCAATGTATGGCAATTTTTGGGGCCAAGTTTGGGTGCTTCATGGATTCTCTTGCCCACTCCATGCCCAGTAATATGTATAAATTTCTTCCCATACCCCGCCTCTACAATATGCACCCGAGCCGCTTCATCAACCCTTTTTCCATAGTATCACTGGCAACAGTTTTAATTGCCTTTTCTTGAGACTTTAAGACTATTTGATATATCTGTTTCTGCTTTT
Organism: Candidatus Omnitrophota bacterium; assembly: GCA_018814505.1. Lineage (GTDB taxonomy): Bacteria > Omnitrophota > Gorgyraeia > Tantalellales > Tantalellaceae > JBDRNE01. The sequence continues at coordinate 3,120 of JAHIZQ010000214.1, read as the reverse complement.
TACTGGGGGTCCCCATAAAAACTGTTCGAGTAAGATCAGTACAATAACCACCTATTTTTATGCCAAAATCAATAACGACCATCTCACCCTTTTTAATTTTTTTACTGGTGGGTTTGTGGTGAGGTTCTGATGCTGATTTCCCGGATGCAATAATAAACCTAAATGCCTGCCCTTGAGCCCCATGTTTTGTTGTTTGCGTTTTCAAAAACCGAGCCACCTCGATTTCCGTTTGGCCCGGTTTTATATATTTTATTAAATTTTGGAACGACTTCTCCAGTACTTTAACACCGGCTTTGGTCGCTATGAGCTTATCCATTAATATTTACTCACTATCTTTAGTAAAGCTTTATGCACTTTCCCGTTTGAAGCAAGCATATCTTTGGAACTCAAATTCCATTCATTCCCTTTAAAATCTGTGACTTTGCCTCCAGCTTCTCTTACTAATAAAACCCCTGATCCTACATCCCAAGAATGTGCTCCCGGAATTACTATTGTCTCAGTTCGACCATCTGCTACAAACCCCAGCTCAATGGAAGCAGCGCCTAGCTGTCTTATATCTCTGCCGTCATGTTTGAGCCTTCCATAAATTTTTATTGCCCTTTTCCTATCTTCAGTTCTGTGCCCGTGGCAGTAAGTAAGCATTGACTTTCCCACAGAACTAAGGTTAGAAACTTTCAATTTGTTTCCATTTAAATATGCTCCTTTCCCTTTTTCCGCTACATAGAGCTCTTTCATATATGGAGCATAAATAACACCAAGTACAACCTCCTTTCTATTGAACAAAGCGATCGAAACAGCATACAGCGGATTTCCCATTGAATAGTTCGTAGTTCCATCTAATGGATCAACAACCCACAAATAATCTGACTTTGTTTTCTTACCTCCACCTTCTTCACTCAAAATACTATGTTCAGGAAAATTCTGCTTGATATGCTTAAGAATGATTTTCTCCGCTCGGTAATCTTCAGTTGTTACTATTTCATGTTTATCTTTAAAGTGAACATCCTTTAAAGATATGTTATGAAATCTCTTTAGTAATGATGTGCCGGCTTCTTTAGCCGCCCTTATTGCAACTTTTTTCATATCATATTGTCTCAAATGTTACTTGATTTGTTTCTGTATCATAAAAAGCAAAACTCACTGGGCTATCAAGACCAAATAAAGCACCTGGATTGATGAGGATAGTATCACCGACTTTTTCTTCATGTTTTTTGTGAGTATGCCCAAAAGCAACAAAATCATATTTCCCTGTATACGCTAGCCCCTCCCCAAATATTGGATAATGGGTAAAAGCAATTTTCTTCCCGTCCAATTCCAGTTCACCCGCCGGTTTATGAAATTCTACATTTTCATACTTAGTCTCCATTATTTTTACAAACAAAAATTCCTCCGCATCGTTATTGCCAAATGTACAATGGATCGGACCTTTAAATGCTTCTGGAATAATTTTAAACATGGTTGGGGAACACATATCACCGCAATGGATAATCATATCCGCTTTTTTCTCATTAATAATTTCTAATGCCTTCTTTGTATTTTCGGCATTCTCATGGGTATCGGATATAATTGCAATAATCATTTTTTGAGCTCCTTTGGTAATAGTTTTTTAGAAAGGTAGATAAATGGCGTATCAATAGCCGCCACTATAATCTTTATTATATAGGTGAATAGAATAATCTGCCATATATCCGGGAACACGCCCCAAAACGCTATTAAAGTAAAAACAACAGAATCAATTGCTTGTGATGCCCAGGTTGATCCGTTATTGCGGAGCCATAGGTGTTTGCTTCCTGTTTTCTTTTTTATTTTGTGGAACAGCCACACATCCAAATTCTGGCTAATTAAATATGCTATCATACTGCCCGCTATTATCCGAGGGGTCAGTGTGAATATTATCTTAAAAGCATCCTGGGCAAAATCGTAATCCGCCGGCACAAATTTTAGAATAAATTGACTCATCACCAAAAAAAATAGTGAAGCGAAAAAACCAACCATTACCGCTCTCATCGCTTCTTTTTTGCCGTAGTATTCTGCTAATAAATCCGTTCCTAAGAATATCGAAGCATACAGAACATTCCCGCCGGTTGCCGCCAATCCAAACAAGTACATTCCTTTCAGCACAAAAATATTCATTAATACTGCATTCACAGCAATTAATCCTACCACCCATGATTTCCCCAAACGAAAAGCCAAGAGCATGAACCCTAGACTTATTAGGGACATTAGAACGAAATAAGTTTCATTCATTAATCATTTTCTCTACTGTTTTTATTTGATCATCCATAGACTGGCCCATTTGTAAATAATGATATGGCAAACCTGATTTTTCAAAGAACCCTTCGTGTTCCTCTGGGAATACTCTCTCCAGTCTCCTCTTCAGTGCTTCCTCTTCAAAAAGCTGGCCACTGTCTTTTACACGTTGGTAACATTCTTTAGTACTTAGTAAACATAAAAATACTGTAATATTTATATTTTCTGCTAATGTTTTTAATTTCTTAGCATTAGCTTCAGGGTAATTTGTGCCAAGTTCCAAAATAAGATCATTATCCATCTTTTCTAAGTCTGCATACATCTGTTCGTAAGCCTTAATCGCCAGGTTTTCATCTCTCAATGCACCATCATCATTTCTATATTGCTTAATATACTCATATACATCATGTAAAATAAATCCCGGATGCTTTTCAATGAAAGCTTTAGCAAGTGTAGTTTTTCCGGCGCCGGGATATCCAATTAGCACAATGGTTTTCTTCATATTTTAATTTTCATTAGATCTTTGGCGATCACAATCTGTCCTTTGAAATGCTTTTTTACTTGTGCTTTAACATCATACTTATTAGTGTCAAAATAGAAATGGGTGAGAATTAACTTTTTTACATTTGCTTCAGCCGCAAGTTGACCTGCTCGACCAGGCGTTAAGTGATCTTCATACTTTCTTGATTCAGGAACTGCAGCCTCAATCAACAATACATCTGCATTTTTCGCTATTTGAACTATACTCTTGGGGTAGTCGTAGCACATATCTGCGCCGTAGACGAGCGCTTTCCCCTTATGTTCAATACGATATGCCAAAGCATATGGGCTTGAGGTATGCCCTTGTCGCCAAGTATATACAGATTTAAC
>JAHIZQ010000213.1 GCA_018814505.1 Candidatus Omnitrophota bacterium | reverse complement strand
TTTGTAGGGACAGGCCCCTGTGCCTGTCCGTTACTTGTGCTGGGACGCTTGTCCGGCACCTGGAAATAAATATGTAGGAACAGGTCCCCTGGCCTGTTCCGTTACATGCAGAGTGTGGAGTATAATGGCATACGATATATGAAACAACAAAGGAATAGTAATGAACAAAAATGCAATTACAAAAGAAGAAATTTTTGAATATCATCTTGGCGGAAAAATAGCGCTAGGTCTTACAAAAAAACTTGTGAATCAAAAGGATCTCAGCATGGCGTATACCCCGGGCGTTTCGAAGGTATGCGAAGCCATTAAGGATGATGAAAGTTTGGCATATTCATTGACTTCTAAGGGAAATCTTGTCGCGGTTATAACGGATGGAACCGCAGTTCTTGGGTTGGGGAATATTGGGGCGAAAGCTTCTATTCCTGTTATGGAAGGAAAAGCTGTTTTATTTAAGGTTTTTGCCGGAGTCGATGCCTGGCCGGTTACAATCGAAAATGTGGCTAATGAAAACGGATATACAAACGCAACTGCTTTTATTGACGCGGTTGTAAAAATTTCCGGGATATACGGTGGAATAAACCTTGAAGATATCGCGGCGCCGGCTTGTTTTGAGATTGAAGAGAAACTTGACGAAATTTTGGATATACCTGTTTTTCATGACGACCAGTGGGGAACTGCTATTATCACGCTTGCCGCGCTTAAGAATTATTGTATACTTTCGGGCAAAAAGATGAAGGAAATTCTTGTTGTAGTAAACGGCGCGGGCGCGGCCGGAATCAGGATAACTGAAATGATTAAAGCCGAAGGTGTTTTGAACTGCGTTGTGTGTGATTCGAAAGGGATTATTCGTGATGACAGGGAGGATCTAAACCGATATAAACGAAAACACGCCGTAAAGACGTGTAAACAGTCGCTTAAAGATGCTATGAGCGGTGCGGACGTATTTATCGGCGTGTCAGTTGCCGATTGTGTTACGGAAGAAATGGTTTTATCAATGGCGGATTATCCAGCGATTTTCGCGATGGCGAATCCTGCGCCAGAAATAAAACCTGAACTGGTTAATAAGTGCATGAAAGGTCGCAGGTTTATTATGGCAACGGGCCGTTCTGATTATCCCAATCAGGTTAATAATGTTTTAGGGTTTCCGTTTATTTTCCGCGGAGCTCTTGACGTAAGAGCGCATAAAATTACAATGAACATGAAACTTGCGGCCGCCAACGCGTTAGCGGATTTGGCAAGGGAAAAAGATATTCCGGATGAAGTAAAAAAAGCTTATGGCCGGGATTTTGAATTTGGTCAGGATTATATTATTCCTACTCCGTTTGATCCCAGAATATTAAATTGGGAATCTAGACATGTGGCTGAAACCGCGATTAAAGAGGGAGTGGCTCGGGTCAAAGAACTTCCGGATAAATATCGCTAATAATAGTTACAGGTGCGTTTTTGTTGAGGAATGAGGTGCATGAAAAAACTTGTTGTTTTAAGAAGAACTTCACAACTTGCGTTTTTTATTCTGTTCATCTATGCGGTAATCTATCCTTTCAGTAGTTATTTTTCTTCTTTATTCTTTTCCGCGATTAATCCTAATCTTACTGTTTTTATTTCAATTAGTGAAAAAATATTTTTGCCGCGTTTAACAGTTTCATTAGTTATGATATTGTTAACTTTAGTTTTGGGAAGATTTTTTTGCGGATGGATATGTCCAATGGGGACTTTTCTTGACAGTGCGTCAATAATTAGAAAAAAGAATAAAAATCTTTCTGACAATCGCGTAGGGAAACTTAGATATATGAAGTTTTTCGTGTTAGGCGCGGTGTTTATTAGTTCTTTGACGGGTGGCAATATGGTTTGGTTTTTTGATCCCTTGGTGAACATGAGCAGGTTTGTATTGTTCTTCCGTAACAAAGTAACGGATATTTCCGGCATTGCAATTACTGGTATACTTTTTTTATTGATCTATGTTTCGGCATTTTTTATTCCCCGGTTATGGTGCAGAGTTTTATGTCCTTTGGGCGCGATTTACGCGTTTTTTTCAAAATTTTCATTATTAAAAAGAAAAGTATCCGCGTGCGCAAATTGTGATATTTGTAAAATTAAATGCCGTATGGGGGCCATTAAAGACAATGCCGATTACATTAAAGGAGAATGCGTGTTGTGTATGGATTGCGTATATGATTGCCCTGAAAGAATTACAAAGTTTACTTTGAAAAAGTAAAGGATAAAAAAATGAAAAAATGTCCATTTTGCAGTGAAAATGTACAGGACAAAGCAATATATTGCAGGTATTGCCATAAAAAGATTAAGGGTCTTTGGGTTGGCAGAGTTTTTAAGATTGCGATAATTGTGCTAGTAATGAGCGGGGCTATTTTTTACCGGCGTGAAATCAAAATTATTGTTGATAATGCAAAAGTGTTTTTTCAGGAAATAAAAGAACTGTTGAGCTCTTCAAAGGACGTTATGAAGGATATGAGAAATGGGGTAAGCAATTTGAAGAACCTTAATTCACAGATCGAATCGATCAATAAAATCAATCCGCAAAAATAATTTCTACGTTTCTTACAGCCTAAAAATTATACAATTATGTTATCCTGCCGGAAGACCGGGAACCGGATTGCAATCTTTTGATAGAGTTGAACAAGGATATAAGGGAAATGATAAAGTATATGTGTGTAGCGCGTTGTAATGTATTTAGTCAATATATTTTGTGCAAAATATCATTTTTTAACACAAAATAGATAATTACCTTCCAAATAATGCAATAATTCCTTTTTTTTGTGGTTTCATCTTATTTAGTTTTGTTATTTATTCTGACTTTTAAGCACAACATGATGTGTTATTTTGAGGCAAGCACTATATGATGTATGCTTTTTAAAAAGATTTAATATGTTTACATTATACATTTGACATGTTCCCAATTCATGTGTATACTTTTAAATGTAAGTGGATAGAAGTGGAGGAAAGTGGAATGTTTTACGGTGAACACATACATACATTAGATAAGAAAAACCGGGTGATAATACCGGCGCGTTTTCGTGACACCATAGATAACATGGGCATAGAAAAATTTTATATAACCCGTGGATTGGACGAATGTCTGTTTATGTTTCCGGAAAGTGAATGGAGGGTGCAGGAAAATAAATTTAAAGAAATGTCGTTTACCAAAAAGGAAGTAAGGAAATTTAGGCGCATGTTTTTTTCCGGAGCCGGAGAGGTTATTCCGGATAAACAATGGAGAATCCTTATACCCGATTATTTAAGGCAGTACGCTGGGCTAACTAGAGATATCGTTATAGTCGGGCTTTCCAATCGGATAGAAATATGGGATAAGAAAAAACGGGAAAATTTTTATAAGAATTC
>JAHIZQ010000212.1 GCA_018814505.1 Candidatus Omnitrophota bacterium | reverse complement strand
TTTCTGAAAATTTTGAAAATTCCAGATACCAGTCACAATATTTGTGCCAAATAAAGTCATACAAAATACCCGCGGCATCATTAAATCTATAAGCTATAAATGCTTTTGTTACGTTTTGAATAGCATTATTCAATGAGCCCAATATCCACTTATCCGCAAGAGTTAAACTCTCTTTTTCAATTTCACCACCGACAGCGGTTTCATCTAACCCTAACAAAACATAACGCGAAGCATTCCATATTTTATTGGCAAAATTACGGCCAAGTTCGAACTTCTCTTTTGATAAAAAAACGTCTTGTCCCTGTGAAGTAATCGAGATGATACTAAATCTTAAAGCGTCACTACCGACCTCATCAATAATGTCAAGCGGGTCTATAACGTTACCTAAAGATTTCGACATTTTTGTTCCGCTCGCGTCCCTGACAGTGCCATGTATATAAACGTCTCTGAAAGGTATCTCTTTGTTGAACTTAAGACCGGCCATAATCATTCGGGCAACCCAAAAAAATATAATTTCAGGCGCGGTAACTAATACATCCGTAGGATAAAACATTTTTAATTCTTCTGTATTTTCAGGCCAGCCAAGCGTGGAAAAAGGCCACAACCACGAACTAAACCATGTATCAAGAACATCTGGATCCTGTTCGATATTTAATGAACCGCAAACAGGACAATTTTCATATTTTTCTCCGACAAAAACTCCTTTTTTGTCCGGAGAATTCACTTCAACATCACGAACATTGTCATATTTTAAGCAATCTTTACAATACCATACCGGGATACGATGCCCCCACCATATTTGGCGCGACACACACCAATCTCTTATGTTTTCCATCCAGTTAAGATAAACTTTTGTCCAACGCGCGGGATAAAACTTTATTTTTTCTTCTTTTACAACTTTAATCGCGGGTTTTGCCAATGGCTTCATTTTTACAAACCATTGTTTTGAAAGGCGGGGCTCAACAACCGTATGACACCTATAACAATGCCCAACAGCATGAACGTGTCTTTCTGATTTTATAAAAAGATGTCGCAGTTTCAAATCATCAAGTATAGCTTCTCTGCACTCAAATCTATCCATACCTTCATAATCGCCGCCTAAAGCATTTATTCTGCCGTCCGAGTGCATTACGTTTATGTTTTCCAAATTATACTTTTTCCCTAATTCAAAATCCATCGGATCATGCGCGGGTGTAACTTTAAGCGCGCCCGTACCGAACTCCGGATCCACGTTCTCGTCAAATATAATTTTTAAATCACGCTTAATAATCGGCAAAATCAAAGTCTTTCCGTGAAGACTAGCATACCTTTTATCTTTAGGATTAACCGCGACTGCCACATCACCCAACATTGTTTCGGGACGCGTAGTCGCTACCACAACATAATCTTCATTTTCTTTAACAAGCTTTTCTCTGCCCTTAACGGGATACTTAAGATAATACAACATACCTTCTATGTCCCGATGTTCCGCTTCTTCATCACTAAGCGCGGTTGTACATCTCGGGCACCAATTTATTATATAGTCTCCCTTATAAACCAATCCGTCTTTATAGAGCCGCGAAAAAACTTCCCTAACAGCGTTTGAAAGACCTTCGTCCATAGTAAACCGGGTCCTATCCCAATCACAGGAACATCCAAGCTTTTTAAGCTGATGAATAATGGTACTACCGTATTCTTCTTTCCACTGCCAAACTTTTTCCAGAAATTTTTCACGCCCTAAATCAGCTCTTTTTAAATTTTGTTTCGCGATTTCCCTCTCAACAACATTCTGAGTAGCTATGCCGGCATGGTCAGTACCCGGCATCCACAAAGTTTCAAACCCTTGCATGCGTTTCCATCTTATCAATATGTCCTGTAACGTGTTATTAAGAGCGTGCCCCATATGAAGAATACCTGTAACATTCGGAGGCGGAATAACTATGCAATAAGGCTTTTTTTCTTTTCTTGCGCTGGCATGAAAAAGATTTTCTTTAAGCCACTCGTTATAGATTTCTTCTTCTTTTTGTTTTGGATTATACCTGGTAGGAAGATCTTTCATTTATTCCTCTTCTCCTCCTTTTTCATAAATTTATATTCAACTGAATCTTTAAGCGCCAGCCAACAAGCTTCAATTATGTTTCCAGAAACCCCTACTGTCCACCACGAATCTGTTTTATCCTGAGACTGAATAAGAACTCTGACTTTAGCGGCAGTACCAGATTTTTCATCAAGTACGCGCACACGAAAATCCGAAAGATGCATTTCCTTTAATGCCGGAAAAAACTCTACTAAAGATTTACGAAGCGCTTTATCCAAAGCGTGTACCGGACCATCCCCAAGCGAAACCGTATGCCGAAATTCATCCCCTATTTTTAGTTTAAGCGTTGCTTCAGAAACAATCGGTCCATTTTGTCTTTTCTCGACAATAACTCTAAAGTCTTCCATCTCAAACTGTTTTTTAAAAAGCCCGGCGGCTTTTTTCATCAATAAAACAAGCGATGCTTCAGCCAGTTCAAATTGATATCCCTCTTTTTCTAAATCCTGTACGGCAGACAAAATTTTATTTGCCTCGGTTGAAGACTTATCAATCCCCAGGCCAAATTCATCAGCTTTATCTATAATGCTTGATTTTCCAGAAAGTTCAGAAATAAGCATTCTACGCTTATTTCCAACCACTAAAGGGTCAATATGTTCATAACTCTTACTATTTTTGAGTATCGCGTTCACATGTACTCCCGCTTTATGGGCAAACGCACTTTCACCCACATAAGGCTGGTTATCCTGTTGTCGCACATTTGAAATTTCAGCGATATATATCGCGCTTTCCGTTAATTCCTTAAAAGCAAACTCCGAAAGACAATCCATTCCCAGTTTAAATTTTAAAGCTGGTAGAATGGACACAAGATTCGCGTTCCCACATCTTTCGCCATATCCATTAAATGTACCTTGGACTTGAATGCACCCCGCCTGAACTGCCGCGACAGAATTAGCAACAGCCATATCCGCATCGTTATGAACGTGAATACCTAAAGGAACTTTTATTTTTTTCCGCACTTCTTCTACAACTTCAAATATCCTGCTGGTAATCCCTCCCCCATTTGTATCACAAAGAATTAAAACTTCGGCACCACCGTTCGCGGCCGCTTTTAAAGTTTCAAACGCGTATTTTGGATTATTTGCATACCCGTCAAAAAAATGTTCCGCGTCAAAAAAAACATGACGCCCTTTTTTGCTCAGATACTTAACTGAATCCTCTATCATGTTGAGGTTTTCTTTAAGTGTAGTTCTTAAAATTTGTTTCGCGTGGAAATCCCAGCTTTTACCGAAAATCGTTAAATACTTTGTCTGGGCTTTGAGTAATCCCTTCATAACAATATCGTCTGCCGGCGCGGTATTCGCTCGACGCGTACTGCCAAAAGCGACAAGTTTAGAATTTTTCAATTTAAGAGACCTGGCCGCTTCCATGAAAAACTCATCATCTTTAGGGTTCGACCCCGGCCATCCGCCCTCTATAAAATCCACAGATAATTCATCAAGTTTTTTTGCAATTCTGATTTTGTCTTTAACAGAAAAGGATATCCCTTCTGATTGAGCGCCATCTCTCAACGTTGTATCATAAATATAAACTTTTTTCATTTTTTTGCCCTCTTGGTTAATATGTCATTTGTCGCCTGCAAAACAGTAAAGCGAAACATCTCTACAATTAGACAAGGCTTGCCTTACCCCAACCAGCAAACCAGTTACTTTACTCTTTTTTTGTTCAATCCAAACGCCTTATGGAGAGCTCTCACAGCGTTATCTGCTTGTTTTTTTTCAACGATACAGGAAATCTTAATTTCACTAGTCGATATCATTTTAATATTAATTTTTTCGATAGCTAACGCGTTAAACATTTTTGCCGCGACTCCCGAATGACTACGCATGCCAATACCCACAACCGAAACTTTTGCTATATCTTTATCGTATCTTACATCTTTGGCGTTTATATCTTTTACGATCTTTTCAATTTCTTTTTTTATTTTTTGCAAATCTTTTCCTTCAACAGTAAACGAAATATCCGTAGCTTTTGTTCGTGATATATTCTGTACAATCATATCTACGTTTATATCAGCCTTTGCCAATCGTTCAAATAGCCTGCTAGCTTCTCCCGGCTTATCAGGAACATCACATACTGTGACTTTTGCCTCGCCTTTATTCACCGTAACGCCGCGCACCAGGACATCTTCCATATCTTTAACCTCCCTAGTTATCACTGTTCCTTCTTCTGTAGAAAAACTTGACCTCACCTGCATCGGAACATTAAATTTTCCGGCAACTTCCATGCTTCGCGCCTGCATAACCTGTGCTCCAAGCGACGCCATTTCAAGCATTTCTTCATAACTTATACTATCCAACTTGCGGGCAGACGGCACTATGCGCGGGTCAGCCGTGTAAACTCCTTTAACATCCGTATATATTTCGCACATTTTCGCTTTCAAAACTTTTGCTAACGCCACTGCCGTCATATCCGAACCGCCCCTGCCTAAAGTAGTTATTTCCTGATCTAAATTTATTCCTTGGAAACCTGCCACAATAACTATTTTCCCTTGCAAAAGCTCTTTTTGAATTCTCTTGGTGCTAACATCTAAAATCTTAGCTTTTGTATGCGAGGAATCAGTAATAATCCCAACTTGCGCGCCGGTAAAAGAAATCGCTTCACGGCCAAGCTCAGTTAAAGCCATAGCCAAAAGAGCTACTGACACCTGTTCTCCGGTAGATATAAGCATATCTAGTTCCCGTTCAGGAGGAGTTTTACTAATCTCGCCCGCGAGACTTAAAAGTTCATCTGTCGTGTCACCCAGGGCGGAAACCACAACCACTACATCATATCCCTTTTCCCTGCAAGAAGCGACTCTCTTAGCAACTTCAATAATTCTTGCCGGATTCGCCACACTGCTTCCGCCATACTTCTGTACTATTACGCCTTTTGTCCTTTTTTTCATCGTAATCTTATCCCCTATTTTTAACATAACGCGTGTAAAAAATTTCCCCCTCGATTTTACCGTACACATAACCTATCGCAGAGTTTTAACAAAGTATCAAAGCACGGTACAAACAGAATATCAAAGGATTATTCCTTTTTAGAAATAAGCATTTTCATTAAATCCCAGCCCTGCACTAAAGACAGACTCCCAGCTTTAGCTGATTTTTCCGAAAAAACCAAAACTTCGTCCGGCGTAATTCCTTTTCCGCACATTGCGAAGGGAACCGGATCAGAAGTATGGGTTCTCATATTTATCGGCGTGGGATGATCCGGCAGTATTAACGCCCGGTAATCGCCCCGCTTCGAAAGTTCCTTAATAACAGGCCCGGTTATTTTGCTATCAAAATTTTCTATAGCCTTTATTTTGGCATGTACATCTCCATTGTGCCCCGCTTCATCCGGAGCCTCAACATGAATGAAGGCCATATCCTTATGTTCCAAAATATCAAGCGCGGCCTGAGCTTTTCCTTCATAATTCGTATCATAATACCCTGTGGCTCCCGGAACCTCCGCAACTTCAAGCCCAAGTACACGCGCCATTCCTTTGAGTAAATCCACGGCTGATACCATTCCCCCTGAAATACCATAAGCATCATAAAAAGAAGGCATATCCGGCTTTCGTCCTTGTCCCCAAATCCATATCATATTTGCCGGATTTTGCCCTAAATCAATTCTAACTTTGTTTATATCGCAATCTTCCAATACTCCCTTAGACCGCATCATTAATTCAACAAGTTCCGCATTTTTCGGTAAATATTTTGAAATATCTTTATCTAAAATATCATGCGGCGGGAAAAACTTTATTTTCGATAATTTTTCAGCGTCTTCAGCGAAATCGCAACGCACTACAAGCAAATTTCTGTAACTAGTGCCTGTATAAAAATGAATTTTTTCATTTCCAAAAGCACCATTAAGCATTTCAACCAAAACAGACGTTTCAGTTGTAGTTATATGCCCCGCGCTATAATCCGCCATCTTGTTATCAGAAATGGTTACGGTATTAAACCTAAACGCCACATCTTTTTCAGAAAGAGAGACCCCCAAATTAGCCGCTTCTAACGGACCTCTCCCGCAATAATATTTTTTGGGGTCATACCCTAGAATTGAAAGGTTAGCTACATCGCTTGCCGGCGTCATGCCACGTGGGA
>JAHIZQ010000211.1 GCA_018814505.1 Candidatus Omnitrophota bacterium | reverse complement strand
TAGCTCCTTCAATTTTTCAAATATTTCTACATACATATAATAATCTCCATTACGCGTAATATATTCTCGCCCTTTAGAAATTAATCGAGTAAATTCCTTAGGTGGCATATCGTGATTTGCGTTAAACCTATTAGGCGTTATCTCGATATCCCTTGTTTCTAAGACCTCACTTCGTCCATCATGTATGTGATAAAAAGAAGGTATCCTTTCCCCATTATACATTTCAAAAGTTGCCAGGTGAAACCCTAACCTCCCTTCTCCGGAAATATTCTTTGGAACCTGTTCATTTAACTGCCCCGCAAGTTTTTCAGCAAAACTTTGCAAAGTAGTCAAATTATTATTCTTTTCGATAAAGCCTAACAACCATTCATCTGTAGATTCACTTTCTATTGTTCCCATTCCCCAACAAGATATTCCTGCTTTTAAATAAGGTATTTTCTGTAATTTTATCGTAGCATTGGGGCAAACAGATTTAAATCCCGAGCTTGTATTCGTATGTGTGACTGCAGAATCGGCAGCCATTGTAACACCACGCTTGCTTAATTCCGTAAGTATTAGTGTCATTATCTTTCTTCCTTTCAAGAGCAAACTGGATATATTTCTATACTTATATATCCAGTTTGATTGTTTTTGGGTTGTTTTTAGGCTTTTTTCTAAAGGTAATATATCCAATTGGAAGGTCAAATGTTCTTCAGGTAATTATCAATTTGTTTATGTGTCCCTAAAAGATAAAATATTAGCATCTTTTTTTCGTGTTTAAACAAGATCCTTCGATGTATGTCTATTCGACAATACCCAAAACCTCCACTCCTCTTTTCCAATCCCAAGCCCTTAGGCATAGGATTTATATCCTCATCCAAGCAGTATATAAGCTTCTCTATGGCCTTGTCGGCTTGCCTTTGTTTGTTCCCAGGTAATTTGCGATAAGCTTTGTCAAAAGAGTTAAGAAATACTACTTTCACTTTTTTAGCCTTTTTAAATGTTTTTTTGCCACAGATAAATCTTTACACTGTGTGTTTTCCCCTGATTTAAGTTGCCGGGTTATGTCTGCATTCATCGCTTTCACTTCCGTAGCGCTAAAATCTTTCTCTGAAATAGATATAGGCACTATCACGGAGGCATTCCCGACTATCTGTATTTTCACGTAATCCCCTCCATGTATGCCTAATTTTTTGCATATTTCATTGGGCAAAGTAATCTGATTTTTTTGATTTACCTGTCTTAACTTAAAGAGCTTGCTCATTTTTTCTCCTGTGTAATAGTTTTATAGAATTATTTTCCTACTTTGATAATATCATACTTTCCTACTATTTGCAACATGATTTTGTAGAAATGCTCTCATATAAACTATTCACCGCTTTCTCAGTATCCTCATTTATTACATCCGCGTACACTTCTGTCACTTGGCAGCTCGAATGCCCCAATTGTTTTTGAACCATTCTGAGGTCTTTGGTGTTCCTATAAAGCATCGTTCCGTACGTGTGACGCGCGCTGTGAATGCTATACCCAGATTTTAGACCCGCAACCCCTACCCAATATTTAAATCGCTTCTGAATAGCGCTTAAACTCATTTTAGGGCTTCTCTCTGACGTAAACAAATAATCCTCAGAATTAGTTGACTCCCCTACTCGTTTTTTCCAGGCGAGATATTCTTTTAAATGTTTCTTTAACTTTTCCCCAATGAAAACTAACCGGGACTTATTTCCTTTACCTTGTTCTACAAAAATAGAATTTTCACCCTTTCTTATGTGGATATCTTTTGTCCTCAAATTACAAATTTCGCTTGCCCTAAGTCCGGCGGATAATGCTATATCAATAATCGCCCAATCTCTTATCGGGTTCTTTTGTTTTTTAGTTTCCGCAACTATGGCTTTTTCCTCCAACAAAAGTCGCAAGGTTTTTATTTCATGCTCTTTTAGATATTTCTCCGGAGTAAGGATCCATTTTTTCATGCTCTTGCTCTTTTCTTTTAAAAAAATAAAAAATTAGAAGCAGTAGTAAACAGCTTTGCTGTTTCTACTATTTGTTTTATATATTTGAATACTATTTGGTGGTTCATAATCCCCTTCTTTATAACCAGTTACAACTTTTTTGGTATCAAAAGTGAAGATTTTGGTATCAAAAGTGAAGGGGATAACTTTCCTTTTGTGCTTAATTCTCCCTTTTTGCCGGTATCAAAAGTGAAGGGGATAACTTTTTCAATCCACAGCCTTCCCTGCTATCTGCAATGGTCGGACTGCCGCTACTTTTTTCCGGACGGCCGGCGGAGATGGCCGAAACTCAAAGTATCCATCTTCAAACTTAGCTTTTACCGGCCAGTATAGCTGTATATTTTCAAGGAGCTTTTTTAAACGTATACGTGTGATTTTCTGTTCCGTTTGTTCAGTTCCTAATTGCTCAAAAAGGAAGCGATCCTCAAACGAAACGGTTTTCTTTAGGCCGTTATTTCGATACGCGAGAGACCTGTAAAAATCAAGCGCCAAAGGGTTTCGTTTAAAGCAACGAATAATGTTCATGTCCAACGGGACAGAATGATCGTGGATGTATTTCGCGTAGGCTTCGTCAAGAACGATCTTCCCTTTTGAGAGCATTAGCTGTTCAGGGTTTTTCACGTCGAAGAAAATATCCCAGGCTTTTGCTATCAAGGTATTAACTCCGAGT
>JAHIZQ010000210.1 GCA_018814505.1 Candidatus Omnitrophota bacterium | reverse complement strand
GATCATGGTCAATATTATAAGGGTCTATTTTAAATATTCGTGGTTTCATAATTTATCGTATATCGTATGTCGTATATGGTTTTACGATTTGAAACGACACACTTATATACACATTATCCGACTAACTCCTTACCTGTCAATATTTTATACGCGTCAAGATATTTTTCCGATGTTTTTATAACTATGTCTTCCGGGAGTTCAGGCCCGGGAGGCGTTTTATCCCAATCTAAAGTTTCAAGATAATCTCTTACAAACTGTTTATCAAAACTTTTTTGCGCGCGTCCTGCAGTATAATCATTTTTCGGCCAGAATCTCGAAGAATCAGGCGTAAGAGCTTCATCCATAAGAATAATTTTGCCATTGACTATACCAAATTCAAATTTTGTATCCGCGATTATTATCCCTCGGCTCTCCGCGTACCAGCTTGCTTTTTTATATAAAGCTAAACTTTTTTCTTTAAGAACTTTTAAGACATCTGCTCCAACGGTTTTTTTTATTTCTTCTTCTGAAACATTCATGTCATGCCCCTCATCCGCTTTGGTTGACGGGGTAAACAAAGGTTCTTCAAATTTTTCAGATTCTTTTAATCCAGCGGGTAATTTAATTCCGCAAATTGACCCGGTTTTTTGGTAATCTTTCCAGCCCGACCCGCTTATATATCCCCTAACTACACATTCGGCCAGAATCGGTTCCGCTTTTTTGACTAGCATTGACCTTTCAGCGAGTATTCCCTTGTATTCATCCAAAATTGGATACTGTGAAACTATTTTATCAATGTCCGATGTTACCATATGATTTTCAACCAGGTCTTTGGTATATTCAAACCAAAAAACCGAAATCATATTAAGCACTTTACCTTTTTCCGGAATGCCTCTAGGCATAATAACATCAAAAGCAGAAATTCTGTCAGTCGCGACAAAAAGCAGTTTGTCATTTAAATCATAAACATTACGAACTTTACCCTGCTTAAGAAGCGGGATTCCTTTTAAGTCCAGTGATAACAAAGGTTTTACCGTATGCATATTTACTCCTCGCTTAACCAAAAAGATCTGGTTTAGAACTCTGGTGTACAATACTTTATTTCTGATTTTCTTCTAAAACAAACGGAGAAACGTAGTCTCCATATATTTTTAGGCACTCTTCTAAACGCTGTTTTTGTTCATCAAGCGTTTTTATCAAAATATGAGGCGTATCAAAAACTTTTTTCTGATAAATATCTTTTATCCTATTTATCTTCGCAAGAAGTTCCGGAATGCGTAGTTTAAACTGTTCTTCATACTGCGGCTTCGTATACTCTTTGTTTAAAATATTCTTGAACAATATAGCTAATTCTTCATATTTCGGAATATATCCTATTGGTGTTAAAATCGCGTCAGTTTCGTTATGAACTCGAAGTTCCATCCATTTTATCCAAACATGTTTATCTTTCATTCCATTCAAATATTTTTCATTATTTCCTTTAAGGAAATAATTCACATGGAATACAAGCGGCAGTTTTTTCGCGCCTTCAACGATATCTAGGTTATTCTGAATATATCTACCAATTGGAATAGAAAGAAAATCCAGGTTTGCCATAAGATTAAATTTCCTTACTCCTTCAGCTCCTAAAGTAGCGGCTGTTGTTTCAGATTCGATTGCCGCGGCCTGAGTTAATATGCCATGAGCCCAATCAAAAGACTGCGCCACAGGAACGCTTGTGTCAGAATCCCGGCCACCGTAAATCACACCGCCCACTTCTACACCTTCAGGATTTTCCAAATTATCATCGCAATTCTTTAAATTTTTCAGTTTGATTGTATAACGCGCGTTTTTATGTGAAAACAAAACTTCGTTATCATCCGGACCCGTTTTCCCCGGGCCCCAATTGCCAGCAAAGTTTATTCCACTTTCAGGTTTTTCGCGTCCGTCACCCAGCCACCGCGGATTGTTATCCGGATCAATAAGTACATTTGAAAAAATAACTTCACCTGGGGTAGTTAACGCTTTAAATATAACCGGATCGCTCTCTTCACTTACATCTTGAATAATTCCAAAAATCCCTCTTTCAACGTTTACCGCGCGGATTTTTCCGTTTACCTGGCGTAAATACGCAATTTCATCGCCGATTATTTTTTCACCTTCAAGCATTGCTGTAGCAGTTTTTCCACAAGCACTCGGAAAAGACCCTGTAAAATAAGTTACTCTCTTATCATCTGCCCCATTTACGCCCATAATAAACATATGTTCCGTAAGCCACCCTTCCTGAGAAGCACGTTTAATGGCAAGTCGCATAGCCAATTTTTTTAAACCTACGGTGTTTCCGGCATATTGCGTGTTTGTGCTATAAACCATCTCTTCTTCAAGGTCAATGTAAACACGCCGATTGTAAACATCACAGCTCACACTGTCCTTTATAACTCCGGCAGAATGTACAAACCTAAAAAATTTGTCCATATTGCCGCGTTTACGAAACTCTTCATACCCTCTTCTGTATAAAATACCTTCTGAATGCGCGACGTAAGTAGAATCCGTTATCTGAACAGCAGGTATTGAAAATTCGGAATTTGTAGGCCCCAGACAGAAAAAACAAACATACATTTGTTTCCCTACCATGATGTTTTCTAAAATTCCATGTACTTCCTTGAGTCCTTTTTGCCGGTCTTCGCTTTTAATATCCGACCCTAGAACTTCATCCGGCCTAAGTAAATATTTAGTATTTGCCTTATCTCTCGCCTGGTCATAATAACCGTCAAAATGTACGGTATGGCCTTCTGTTCTTAAAGTTTTTTCTTCACCAATCTGCAATGCCCTAGCACGAAGATAATCGGCATCTTCATCAACATCGGTTCGTACAAAAATAGAATCCGGGTTGCATAACTTTGTATATTTAGCCACAAAATCATGAAGTTTTTGGTTTTCTATGTTTTTGAGTTTTTCAAAATTTTTATCATCACATTTGGATTTAAATAGTTCAACGTATTCCTGTTTCATATAAGATTCTCCCTCTTAAAGCTACCTAAGCTGAATTTAAAACCGTTTTTTCTTCAATCCTGCTAGACCTCTGACTCCTAGCAGGAATTAAGCCTATATATGTTATAACATAAGCCTACCATTGTCAAACTGTTATAGTTCAAATTGTGTACCATATTTTGGGTACTTTAACGCACGTCATACCGAGCACTTCGACTGCGCTCAGGATAAACTGCGTCGAGGGGTCTCAGATTCTTCGGCTCAGCCTTTGGCCTTGCTCAGAATGATGACAGAGGACTGGTAGATTGGTATGATTGTTTTCCCTAGTTGGCCACAATTCAGCATTCAAAAGTTTCCACTTTTGTATTCACAACCTAAACCCGATTCCCGCGACTATAGACACTTCTTCCCGCGATTTAAGCGCTCGGATAAAG
>JAHIZQ010000209.1 GCA_018814505.1 Candidatus Omnitrophota bacterium | reverse complement strand
CTTCTTCTCTCTTCTCAACTTTTTTCTTAAGGCTCTCTATTTCTTTTTTAAGAAGTTGTATTTCCTTCTTAAGCTGATCCATATAGTTGACTAAAGAATAGTACTCATACCATTCAAGTGCCATTTTACCTTCCGATCCAAAGGCATACCACTAGCCGACAAAAAGACTTTTTGTCGAAAAATTGGGTTCACTCGTTAGATTAACCCCTAATTTTCTTAAGCCAGCTTCGTCTCCCGAAGTAGGCATATGCGTCATATGAACTTCTGCCCCTCTAAGCTCTTTTAACTTTTCCATCGCAACCTGCGCGGTAGGATTAGTTGCGGAGCTTATGCTTAAAGCCGTTAACGCTTCTTCGAGATCCAAACTCACTGTTTTTGTGTTCAAAATGTTTTTTTTCAAATTCGTAATTGATTCTATTGTTTTTGGCGATAAAAGATGAATGTTATCCGGAATTTCAGCTATATGTTTTATCGCGTTAAAAATAACACTCGACGAAGCATGCATTAAATTTGAATTCTTTCCGGTGATTATAGAACCATCTTTTAATTCAATTGCCGCACCACAAAAAATGCCTTCATTACCTTTTCCTTTTGCTTTTGCTTCCTCCGCGGCTTTTCGCGCTGGCAGAACAACTTTTCGGTCTACTATTTTAACTCCCAAATCTTCCATTAAAAGTTCTATCCTCTGCACTGTCTCCTTATCAACAAAACCCATCATATGTTCACAACCGGCTCTAAAATATCTTCTTATAATTTCCTGTTTAGAAGCTTCCCTTACAGCTTCGTCATCTATAATACCAAAACCAGCTCTATTAACACCCATGTCTGTTGGTGATTTATATATGGATTCTGAACCAGTTATTTTTTCAAGTATCCTTTTCAAAACCGGGAAAACTTCCATGTCACGATTATAATTCACGACTGTTTTATTATACGCTTCCAGATGAAAAGAGTCTATCATGTTATAATCTTTTATGTCGGCAGTTGCCGCTTCATAAGCAACGTTCACGGGATGCTTTAACGGGATGCTCCAAATTGGAAAAGTTTCAAATTTTGAATAACCTGATTTTTGGCCTTTTCTGTAATCATGATATAATTGGGATAAACACGTTGCAAGTTTACCGCTTCCAGGACCTGGGCCTGTTACTATGACAAAAGGGTTTTTTGTCTTAATATAATCATTCGCTCCATACCCTTCATCGCTAACTATAACATCAACATCCGTAGGATAACCCTTTGTATAGGAATGTGTATACACTTTTATCCCACGTCGGTCTAATTTGTTTTTAAATATTTTAGCGGCAGGCTGATTCTCAAAACGCGTTATTACAACAGCTGAAACCTCAATATCCCAGTCTCGCAAATCATCTATAAGTTTCATCGCGTCAACGTCATAAGTAATACCAAAATCCGCCCTTACTTTTCTTCTTTCAATATCACCAGCATATATGCAAAGAACAATGTCCGCTTTATCTTTAAGTTTTTGAAGGAGCCTCATTTTAACGTTAGGATCGAATCCCGGAAGAACTCTTGAAGCATGATAATCAAAAATAATCTTTCCTCCGAATTCAAGATATAATTTATCTTTAAACGTAGTCACCCGCTCTAATATCGCGGTTGTCTGCTCATTAAGATACTTTTCATTATCAAACCCCGTTTTTCCAATCATTTCGTTCTCCCTCTTTTTCATTATATTCCTAGTTTAGCCCATTATCCGCTAATTGATCTCCTTATGATAATCCTGTAATGACTTTGTGGAAATACTTTTTTCCTTTACAGTGCGAATTCCTTCTACACTGGCTTCCGCGGCCGCCATTGAAGTAATATAAGGTATTTTTTGCTGAATAGCCATTACCCTGATGTAACTATCATCATATTTACTGCTTCTACCTATGGGAGTATTAATAACTAGCTGAATATCCTTATTCTTAATAACATCTGCAAGATTAGGCCTGCCTTCATGAAGCTTCTTTAAGACATTGTTTTCAATTCCGTTTTCTTTAAGAAACTTGCCTGTACCTTCCGTAGCGTAAATATTAAAACCAAGTTCTTTGAGATGTTTTGCTATGGGCAATAAACCTTGTTTATCTTTATCAGCAACCGTAAGTAAAATATTTCCTTCCATCGGAAGACGCGCGCCCGCGGCTTCCTGCGCTTTATAAAAAGCGGCTCCAAAAGAATCGGCTATTCCCATAACTTCACCTGTCGCCCGCATCTCAGGACCTAAAAGAGGATCTACTTCCGGAAACATATTAAAAGGAAACACTGCTTCTTTCACGCCTACATAAGGAACCTTCGGCACTTTTAGTTCAGGAAAATCCTTTAACTTTTTCCCTAGCATTAGAAGCGTCGCAATACGCGCTATGGGCATACCCATTACTTTTGAAACCAAAGGCACCGTCCTTGACGCCCGCGGGTTTGCTTCGAGTATGTATACTTTGTCATCACAAATCGCGTATTGAATATTCATAAGCCCGATAACTTTTAATTCTTTCGCGATTAATTTTGTATAGTTTTCTATCTGTTCCAAATGCTCCTTTTTAATCGTCCGAGAAGGTATCACACATGCCGAGTCGCCTGAATGCACTCCTGCCGGTTCTATGTGTTCCATAACAGCCGCGACAAAAGTTTCCTCCCCGTCTGAAACAGCATCAACCTCAGCTTCAACCGCTTTTTCAAGAAACCTATCAATAAGCATAGGGTGTTCAGAACTCACGTGGATTGCTTCCAGCGCGTACTTACAAAGCATATCTTCTTCATATATAATCTCCATACCTCTTCCGCCCAAAACATAAGAAGGCCTTACCATAAGCGGGTAACCTATTTTTTCGGCTATTTTCAAAGCTTCTTCCAACGAACGCGCTACCGCGCTTAACGGCTGGGGAATGCCAAGTTTAATCATTCTTTCCCTAAAGTTTTCCCTGTCTTCTGCAAGATGAATACTTTCAGGGGACGTTCCCAAAACCTTAACTCCATTATCTTTAAGTTCCTGCGCAATATTAAGAGGTGTTTGGCCTCCAAACTGAACAATAACGCCTTCCGGGCGTTCTTTTTCATGAATTGCCAAAACATCTTCAACAGTTAAAGGTTCAAAATAAAGTTTATTTGAAGTATCATAATCCGTTGAAACCGTTTCAGGGTTACAATTAATCATAATAGATTCATACCCTTCATCTCTCAAAGTGAAAGCGGCATGAACGCATGTATAATCGAATTCTATGCCCTGCCCAATTCTATTCG
>JAHIZQ010000025.1 GCA_018814505.1 Candidatus Omnitrophota bacterium | reverse complement strand
CTCAAGAACATTTTTTTGGAACAGATAATCTGGGGCGTGATGTTTTCAGCCGCATGGCATATGGCGCTCGCGTGTCCTTAAGTGTAGGTTTTATAGCTGTCGGGATATCTCTAGTAATTGGTGTTTGTTTGGGGGGGGTAAGCGGTTTTTTTGGCGGCTGGGTTGATGCGCTTATTATGAGACTGGTTGAAATTATGTACTCACTCCCGACATTTTTTTTAATAATGATGGTTATAACATTTTTAGGACCGAGTATAATTAATGTTATGATTGTGATTGGGTTGACAAGTTGGGCTGGACTTTGTCGGCTTGTTAGAGCTGAATTTTTAAGCTTAAAAGAAAGAGACTTTGTGTGTTCAGCGCGTGTCCAGAAAGTTTCCAATTTTCGCATAATATTTAGGCATATTCTTCCGAATGCTATGGGTCCGGTGTACGTTAGTACGACTCTTAGTGTTGGGACTGCTATACTTGTTGAAAGCGCGTTAAGCTTTCTCGGATTAGGCGTTCAGCCTCCTATCGCGAGCTGGGGCAACATTTTAACAGCAGGAAAAAATTATATTGATTTTGCATGGTGGCTTACGGTTTTTCCTGGATTGGCGATACTTTTAACGGTTTTGAGTTTTAATCTTTTAGGGGAAGGCCTGAGGAAACTAATTGATCCCCGATTTGTTAAGAAAAGTATTCTGATAAAACAAGGGTAAATGAATCCGATGCAGGATAAAATTCTTGAAGTAAAAAATTTAACGCTAACTGTTAGAAATAAAACGGTTGTTCGTGATGTGAGTTTTGAGCTTTTCCCCGGACAGATTACCGCTCTTGTGGGGGAGTCAGGTAGTGGCAAAACATTGACCGGGCTTTCTCTTTTAAGATTGTTTCCCAATGAGGCTATTTGTAAAAACGGCTGTATTATGTTTGCAAACAGAAACATTTTCGATCTTTCTTCCGAAGAAATGCGAAAAATAAGAGGAAACAGAATTTCAATGGTTTTTCAGGAACCGTTTACCGCCATGAATCCAGTTATGTGTGTAGGACGTCAGATATCGGAAACGATTGAAGCTCATCAAAAATATTTAAGAAAGGATATGCTAAAAAGATTGGTAGAATTGGTAGAATTGGTCTGTCTTTCGCGGGATGTTTTATCGAAATACCCGCATGAACTTTCGGGTGGAATGAGGCAACGTGCTTTATTGGCAATGATGATTGCGTGTAATCCGGAGATCTTGATTTTAGATGAACCTACAACCGCGTTAGATGTGTCTGTGCAGAAAGAAATTTTGGAACTTATTGATACTATCCGCAAACAAAGAAATTTATCAGTTCTTTTTATTACTCATGATTTTTCAGTGGTAAACATGATTGCTGACAGCGTGTGTGTTATGAAAAACGGAAAAATAGTGGAAAAAGGAACAAAAAAATCTGTTTTATACAATTCACAACATGAATATACCCGAAATTTGATTGCATGTATTCCGAGATTGGGAGATACCAGAAGAAGACTGCCGGTTGGTTAGCCAGTTTGTTGATGTAGGGATAGGGCCCCGTTCCTGTCCGTTGAAAAAAAAGGATTTTGTATGAACATGATCGAAATGCGTGACGTTAAAAAATATTTTTAAAAAAAGACATCTTTTGTATGGGAAAGAAAGAACCCGTAAAAGCAGTGGATGATGTGAGTTTTACAGTGCAAAAAGGGAAAACTTTTGGACTGGTAGGTGAATCGGGGTGTGGGAAATCCACGATTGCGAAAATGATAGTTGGAATGCTAGTTCCCTCTGCAGGGAGAGTTACTGTAATAGGAGACAAAGACATTGTTTTTCAGGATCCATATGGTTCTTTGAATCCGCGTATGACCATATCTCAGATAATTGCCGAACCCCTTGTTGCCCGTAGTGTAAAAAAAGATAAAATCGAAAGAAGCATCAAAGAAATTCTAGCCAGAGTTAGGCTGGATTATGGAATTTGTAAGGACAAGTATCCTCACCAGTTTTCTGGCGGCCAGAGGCAAAGAATTGCAATCGCTCGGGTGTTAATTCATAAACCGGATGTAATTGTGCTTGATGAGCCGGTTTCAAGTTTGGATGTTTCAATTCAAGCAGGCATATTGAATTTGCTGAAAGATTTACAGGAAGAGTTTAATTTGACGTATCTTTTCATATCACATGATCTTCGGGTTGTGGAATTTATGTCGGATGTGGTTGGTGTCATGAAGAATGGAAAGTTTGTTGAAGTAGCCCCAAGTGATGAATTATACCGTTCGCCTAAAAGTGATTATACCAAAATGTTGTTAGCGGTAGTTCCAGATTTTTCAGAAATGGTAAAATAGACGTAATGAGTTATTAGAAGTGATATTTGAAAAAATGTTAGGGTTGATTCAAGAGGCTTAAAATATTGGCAACGGGATGAATTTTTTATAACCATTTGAAAAGGAAAGAGTTACAATTAAAACCCGAAATATTTTTAAATCAAAATCAGCAAATCAAAATTCTGCTCAAAAACAACACTGCGACACTTTAAGCCAATTTAAAGTTTGATTATTGGCAGATACTGAGGTATACTAAAATCTGTAATTGTCAAAGATTTCCATGCGGAGAAGCCTGAACTTGAGACCGGAGTGATGATTTCTATGGATAATGAAGAACGAAGAAAATTTGGCCGGGTTAAGATGACCTTTCCTGTTGAATTTGGGAGTTCAGATTCTTTGAAAGGGGAAACTTTTGATTTAAGCGGAAGTGGCCTCAGAGTAATTACGAAATTTTCTTTAACTTGTTTTCAAAAAATGAAAATATATCTAAATCTCCCCCCATGTTTTTCTGCAGACCCCGAGAAAGCAATTGGTATTAAAGCTAATGGTTGTGCCGTATGGTCAAAGAAAATGAAAAATCAGAAATATATGAGTGGGGTGAACTTTTTAGAAATAGTTCCAGAAGATTTTGAAATGTTACAAAAGATAATTCACAGTGATAAAATGACTTCCAAAATTTCAACAAAAAAGCCAGAGTTTAAGATTTCCCGCGAAATACATTCATGTAATATGTATGCGATTGATTTAACGGTTGGGTGTGAACATAAATGTTTATATTGTCATTTTTCGACAATAAAAAAAAATGAATGGCAAAAAGAAAATTTTTGTGCGACAGAAGTTATTCCTGTTGACCTGGCACCGTTGTACCGGCTTAAACAAATGCCTGACTCAGTTGTTTATCTTAGCCCTTCGAGTGATGCGTTTGCGCCTTTAGCGCGAGACTTGACGCATGAACTTTTATCGTATATGCTTCCCAAAGGTGTTATTTTTACAATTTCTACCAAAGCAATTATTCCACAAAAAACTATTAAATTACTGAAAAAATATAAACATCTTATTGAAGGAATTGCTGTAGGCATAACCAATTTAGATAAGGATAGAAATGCGCTCTTGGAACCAGGAGTTCCGCCAGCCAATGAAAGAATTGAACATCTAAAAGAACTTGTTGAAATTGGATGCCCTGTGGGAATAAGGATGGATCCTATTTTTCCATTGGTTGATGACAATGATGAAAATCTTGAAAAAATTATTAAAAAAACGGTAAAAAATGGTATTGTTCATTTATCCGCAACATATTTTTTTTCATTTGGTAAATTTTTAAAGGAATTATCAAAAAAATGTGAGTTAACAAAATCTATGAGTATGATAAGGGAAAAATCGTTTCCATTAGGGGGAAAGTCTTTTAGCGTGCCCCTAGAATATAAGCGAAGCAAATATTTATATTTGAATGACATTTGTTGCAAACATGGCATAAAATTTCATACATGCGGATGTAAACAAATGGAACTTCGTGAAGAGCCGTATTCTTTGGTTTGTAGAAATTTAGATTACTATGACGAGAAAGAAAAGAATTCATGATGAATCATTTTACAATTGCAGGCCTATTAGTCCTTCTTACTAATTTTAGCATTTCATTGATCGTATATTTTAAGAACAGAAAAAACATAACAAATAAAATTTTCGCATTGTTCTTTATGGCAGTAGCTGTTTACGGCTACGGTTATTATTTGCAGAGTACAGCGCCAACCGCTCTTTACGAAATATATGCAATAAAAATTCTACTTTTTGGGACTATTTTTATAGCTACATTTTTTGTTCATGGAGTGTATCATGTGTGTGAAACTTATATTAAAAAAAGCATGATTTATGGCATATATGTGGTAAGTATAATTTTTATGTTTTTAAATTTTTTTACAGATTTATTTGCAAGAAACCCAATCCCTAAATTTGGGTTAAAATTTTTATTTCAAGCGGGTCCATTATATCCTTTTCTGATGGTTTATTTTGGTATTTGTGCTTTTATCGCTTTAAAAAGTTTATATGAAGGATATCACCACAGTAAGGGGCTGAAAAGAAATCAATTAATGTATCTATATTGGGGAATGTCGATTGGTTTTTGTGGTGGTTCTTTTGGTTTTATGTTGGGATATAGCATTGACTTATATCCATTAAATCCATTTGCGACATATACGGTTGTTATCGGGAATTTAGTTTTAGGATACGCGATTATTAAATATCGTTTACTAGACATTCGCATAGCGATAAGTCGTACTGTAACCTTTTTATTGGTTTATGTTCCGATTTTGTCAATCCCGTTTTTCATTGGACACATTTTAAACAAGAATCTACAAATAACGTGGATATTGCCAATATTCTTTGGGATAATTCTTGCTCCGAGCGGGCTATACGTCTATCTGAAAATACAAAAACAAATTGAAAGACGCTTAAAAGCAAAGAAGCTGGAATATTTGAAATCAATGGAAGATTTTTTGGACGAGGTAAAGCATATCAGGGGATTGAATGATTTAGTTGATTTAGTAATAGCGGAAACTAAACGAATAATGGGAGTTGAAAAAGCGTGGGTGTATTTGGTTAATTCGAAATGGACTGAACAAATTACGAAACTCGAAAACAAATTTGAAAAGGAAATTCCAGAGACGTTAATAAGCCACCTGCGTGATGTAGGTGTGCCGATAGTGCGGGAAGAATTGCAAAACAAAACGCGAATAACGGATGTGTCCGCGTATAAAGAAATGAGAGAACTAGGAATAAGCGTGTTGGTGCCGGCAATGCATCATGGCGAATTGGTGTGCGCGATAGTGCTAGGTGGCGCAAGTGGGAGTAAGGGGGAATCGTACGATGGGGAAGACATAAGAGCGTTTAACGCGTTAGGTACGAACGTGGCGTTGGCATTAAAAAACGCGATGTATTTGGAAGAACTGAACGCGGCGCAGGCGGATTTGATAGCATCAGAACGCTTTGCGGCAATAGGACGATTAGCGCAAAGCGCGAAACATGAGATAAATAACCCAATAAACGTAATAAGCGGAAAGATTCAGAATCTCTTAATGGATATAAGGGGTAAGGAAGATAATTTTAAAGATGTCAGAACTCGTTTAAAACCAATGGTTGAAGATGCAAGAAAGCTGATGGGGGAATTGAAACGTGCGGGTACATTATTTGCCGGAGAAGGAGAGATCGAAAAAACTATGGAAATATTTGAACGTGCGTTTAAAAGCCTGGAAGAGAGAGGGGGAGAAGAAAAAAGTTTTAAAGAAAAACTAGAAGTGCATGCAAAGGAGATAGAAGTAGTGCAGAGTTTTCTTTTGTCTGCTGAAGAAAAAACTAAAGATGAGAATGAAAAAGAATTAATACGGGAACTAGATTTAACGCTAAACACAATACAGATAAATCTAAGAAAGATAAAAGATTGGGATAAGATATTGAGAGACGGATTGAATATGAGTTATGATCATGTAAAAAGAATAACGAAGGTAGTAGAAGCGATATACCATTTGCCAAAAGAGACGACAGGAGACATCGGGCCTGTAGTGGTAAGAGAAATAATAGATGAGAGTTTTGAGTTTACAAAGTATCAGACATATTGGGAGAACTTGTCAGAGACAACAAGCGAGATAAAAATTCCAGAAAACCTGCCAAAGATAAAAGCGGCTGGAAGCAGATTAGTGAGCGTGATGTCGAACATTATAACCAACGCGTATCAGGCAATGACTCAAGCTGGAATAACGTCTGCTGGCGAACGAGTATTAAAGATAAGAGCGAATGTAGCGGAAGACGATAAAAAATATGTGGAGATAGGAATATCGAATAGGGGACAAGAACTAGACAAGAAAGTATTGAATAGAATGTTTGACCGAGGATTTAGTAGTAAAGGGGATGGCCGGGGATTAGGATTATATATTTGCAAGATACAAATAGAGCAATTTAATGAAGGGAAAATTTATTGCCAAAACGTAAAAGATTTTGGGCCCGAATTTGTGATAAGGCTTCCGGTATATGGTGATTAGTAACTGGTGGGTAGGGGCACGTTTATTCTAGTGGAATTGAGAATGGACGGTATAGGTTGTGGCGGTTCGTGTTTTTAGGCTTTCTTTTCAAAAATTTTCCCGAGAATTTTTTATTTTCACAAAAAAGTTCTAAAAAAAGTTATGATTTTAGCGAAAAATTCGGTATAATTTTTATTATCGTGGTATGGTTCGTTGTAATCCGGTCAAGTTTAGATGACAGCTGTGGCTTTGTGCTGGAGTGGTAATCGCTGAAAAAAATGACAGATATGGGAATAAAAAAAAGAAATATGGTTGCGAAAAATCAGCATGAAGGAACAACGGGCAAGTGTTGTGAAATTAAAAGTGAAAGGTAATCTAGAGTATGAGAAGCAGTAAAAAATCTATTCTTATAATTGACGACGAAAAAGGAGCGTGTGAATTTATAAAGTCTTTTTTAGAAGATAGGGGATATAAGGTTTTTACAGCGCTTAACGGGCTAGATGGTTTGGAACTTGTAAAAAATGAGAAGCTGGATTTAGTCCTATTGGATATGAAGTTGCCTAAAATGAATGGTGTGGAAATTCTGTCCAAGATTAAGGCTCTAAATAGCGTTGTAAGAGTATTTGTGGTTACGGGCCTTGAAGACGGAGATGAAATAACTCAGGCAAAAAAGATAGGGGTAGAAGGTGTTTTGAAAAAACCAATTCAATTGGAAGAATTGAGCATAATTGTAAAAGGGCTATAAAGTGACAGGTTGTGCTATTTTATAAAGATATAACAGAGAAAGGCTTATTGTGATTAAAATACTTGTTTTGGATGATGAAAAAGGTGCAGGCGAACAGTTAGTTGATTTTTTTGCCTATAGGGGGTATAAAGTTTTTAATACAATTGGTGGAGAGCAGGCTATTTTAATGCTAAAAAAGGAAAATCCGGATATACTTCTTTTGGATATAAAAATGGCAGGGCCGGATGGATTAGATGTTTTGAGAGCGGCTAAAGAATTTAATCCCGAAGTAAGGGCTATTATGATAACCGCGCTTAAAGACGCGGATAAAAAACGGCAGGCAAAAGAACTCGGTGCTGATGAATATATTGTTAAGCCTTTCAGTTACGAAGAATTAGAGAGTCTCATGATACGTGTTGTGAATGAGATCATATCTGAGAGGGGGGACTAAGTGGATATTCCAAACATTTTAGTGGTTGATGATGAACTTGAGATACATAATACCATAAAATCTTTTTTGAACGAACGGATTGAAAGTAATATTTATAAAGCGCAAAATGGAGAAGAGGCTCTTGAAGTATTAAAAAAACTTGTTTGTGATATTATGATACTTGACATACGAATGCCGAAAAAAAATGGATTGCATGTTCTAGATGAAATGAAGACTGTGGCAGGCGGTGATGTGGAGGCTATTGTTATAACGGCATGGGATAGTGATCTTGTGGCTGAAGAATGTGTTAAAAGAAACGTGGAATGTATTCCCAAGCCGGTTATTTTGACTGAACTTTATGACAAAGTTATTAAAATATTGCAGAAAAAAAATAAATGTTTTTTTCGCAAAGCTAAAGGATGAGACTATATTATTTTTTGCGATTATAAATAATCGTTTCGTCAAAAAGATTTAGGATTTTGTATAAAAATCGCTCTGGCAGTTGTTCTTTCAAGGTTTTCAAAATAGTGGGGAAGATAGCCTTTGAAATATAATGAATCACCGGTAGCTATAGTATGAACCTCATCATGGATGTGTGCGGTGATTTTTCCTTTTGTAGTTACAAGAAGTATTTCCGTTCCTTCAGAGTATTCTTCCATTCTTGTGGTTCCTTTAGATTCTAATATTAGTTCAACTCCCATAAATGAGCTTTTAGGGGAACTTAAAATTTCGATAAAGGCTTTATCGTTATATGTGAACCTTCCTGCGCGTGATTTCTTTCGCATAATATCAGCAAAAAGCATTTTTTCCTGGTGAAAAGCTCTTTCGGTGCCGGATAATAATTCCTTAACATCTATATCTAACCCACAGGCAATTTGATGTATAGATTTGAGCCTTCCATCCCGCTTGTTTTTTTCTATACGCATTAAAGACTTATAACTTATCGCTTTTTGCCCAAAAATTAAAACAAGCCGATTATGAAGCTCGTTTAACTTCATTTTCTTTATAGTCTTCCGTATATATCTAATTTTGTCGCCAAGCTTCATATTGCACCATACTTCCTTATTGTGTGCTCTCATATCAACTATACCTTTATGGCATGTCAAATGCAAGAAAAAGTGACGTTTTATAACATTTTTGAATACAATGTCCAATTTGTTAAAAAAACAACCTCATAACTCATTTATTTTATGAATGTTACAACTAGCCATGAAATATAAACAAAAAAAAGGACATTTTTTTCAAAAAAACTTGACAAATGTCACAAAAACGGGCATACTCTAGGTGTAAAAGAAAAGAAAGCGAGATAAGGGGGGAGGGGTGCCATGGAAAAAATTAAATGCGAAAAATGCGGAAGCGTTGGTTATACGGCATCCCCACTTTTTGTGAGATGTGACAAATGCGGTGGTCGCCATAAAGTAATCAGCATGAACAAAAAGCATTCTATCCCAGTTAAAGTTAATCGAGAATTGTGGCTAGTTGAGAAGAATCAGGAACACTACTTTGGAGGTGTAAAATGAAGGTTATTGTGAAAATTAAGCAAAATCCCGCACTAATTTTTTTAGTTCATTTATTTGGCGAGGAGTTGAAGTCTGAGGTCGAAAATTTAATAAATGGCGGAAATCGGGCAGAAGCTATTGAATTAGTTTTTGAAAAAGGGAAGATTTTGGGTAAGCTAAATGAGGCAGAACTATGTACTGCATCTGCCGACATGATACTTACAGAGCAAACAGTTCATTGGGAAAGGATGGGGGAAGGTAGTGGAAGCTAAAATTGATTAAATATAAAAAATACTTGACATATTCGCAATATGATGATATTCTGCCATCCTGCTGATCAAAACATATGAATTTTGATCACCATATTAGATGTGAAAAAATAGTGATACAATGTTATGGGAAGAACATGAAACGAAGGGAACAAAAGACTGTCTAGAAGGGCATTAAAAGTTGTCATTCTTGGTATAAGTCAAGTATCGTGGAATTCTTTAAAAATGTCACATTGTTTTTCAAAAATCAAGAATAATATGAAAAAAATTAAACAGTCATTGTTGGGACTCACTATAGTAGTGGTGATGGTGTTTTTTGGCATACGGTGTTTATCCGCTACAGAAGTCAGCGGTGTGATTCAGGATGTTTCCGTTGGGGATTATAATTTAGATACAATTGGCGAGGAAGGCCGCGTCATTGATGTAAAGTCAGAAATTAACGAAGAAGAAGTTTCGGTTAATCCAAAAATAAAAACAAAAAAATCTTACGCTAAGAAAAAAAAATATACAAAAGAGCATAAAAAATTAGAGCCTGAAATTATTGCCGAAACAAATAATATTTGTAAACTTATCGCTGAACGTGGAATGTTGTATCAGGAACAGGAAGTATTAAGGTATGTAAATAGTGTTGCCACGAGAATAGCAGAACATAGTGATCTTGAAAATAGCGGTAACATTAAAGTAAAAATAGTACGGGATCCGTTAGTAAATGCATTTGCCATGGCAAATGGTGTTATCCACGTTCATACGGGCGCGTTAGCGTCTCTTAAGAGTGAGGCTCAATTGGCATTTTTGTTGGCCCATGAAATATCTCATGTGGCCGGAAAAGATGTAATCTTTAGCACGAAAAGTAGTCATGATAAAATAATAGCCTATAAATTATTCGATATAGTTTTATCGCCCACAGCAGTTTTTTTTGGTATTTTTGGTGATCTCGCGCAGATTGGGTTTAATATGTTACATGTCGCAACTATAACCGGTTATAGCAGAAATATTGAGGCAAGGGCGGACAGGGACGCGATTTCCTGGACTAGCGAACAGGGATACAATTCTTTTGAAGCCGCGGCAATGCTTGATATTTTTCTTACGGAAAAAGATAAATATTGTAGGGGCAGTGAAATATATTTTTTAATGAGCCATCCTTCAAATAAGTGGCGTCAGGAGCAATTGAAAAAAGTTATATCAAAAAAATATGGGGATATGGTCTCGGGCGAAATCAATCAATTGCGGTTTTTGATGAATATGGTGAAAATTAAGCTTTATAACGCGCAACTCAATATAAAAATGGACAGGCTTTTGCACGCGCAGGATAACGTCAGTTGGGTTCTTGAGAAGTTTCCGGATAATCCATTAGCGCACTTTATTGCCGGTGAAATATGCAGGTTGAAAGCAGAAGACACGGATAAAGTAAAGGGTGAATTAAACGCTAAAGAGTGGAGTAAACTTACTAAGGAGATAGGAACAGAAGAACTGAAAATATTATGGATTGATACGGCGCGGAATGAATATAAAAAATCGATTCAGTGTGATTCTTCCTATCCGGACGCTTATAAGGGGTTGGGGCTCTTAAGTTATAATATGGATGAAAAAGATCCGGCGCTGGCTTACTTTACTAAGTATTTAGAATTGTCACCAGAGGCAAAAGATAGAAGATACATAAATTTTATGATAAAGCGAATAAATAAAAGTAAGGAAAGCAAATAACCGTGGAGGGACATGAGGCATTTTATTAAGAAATTTTGTGCCGTTCTTTTGATAGTAAGCTTTAGTTTTAATGTGTCCGGGTGTGTTAAGCCGTATTTGATTCATCCGGAATTTAAGGAAAGACATAAACAAATTTTCAGTGCCGCGGTTATGGCTCCGGAAACAGACGCTTATATGCTCATGTTTAATGGAGATCAGAAGAGAATGACTGATTTAGTGCCTATGATGGAAAAAAATACTATTAAAAAGATCCAAGATGCTCTTAAGGAAAAAGGTTATACGCTAAAAGAACTTGATCTTACGGAAAAGGTGCTTAAAAAAAATCCTGAATTAAGAACCGCGCTTTTTGATGTGAGGAAAGTATTCAATAAATCTTTAAATGATATCGCGAAAAGAAAAAACAAAAAGTTTATTTATTCAATAGGTTCCGAGGTAAATATATTCGCGGATAGGGCTGACGCTGATATTTTAATATTCGTCAAAGAGGTTGGAATTAAGAAAAGCGCGGGTGAAATAGCCAAGGAAGTAGCGAAAGAAGTTATGATAACCGCGGCGTGCGCGTTACTTGGCGTAGTGCACGTGCCTATTCCAAACGTGTGCTCTACAATGCTGACTATTGCCGTTGTTGATTCTAATGATGGCGCGATTTTATGGTACATTGATAATAAATGCAACACAGCTTATGATCCTGAAAATGAAAAGCACTTGACTTTGCTGACAAAAAGTTTGATCAGGCATTTTCCTGATTCAGTGAACAAAGTGGAAAAGCGCAAAATAGATTTAAAACAAAAAGCAAAGCTCTCAGAAAAAAATGTGCTTGTGCAGAGCACTGAAATAATGCCGGCTAAGGTAACGCCGACGGCTATGTAGAAAAATCGTACCAAATACATTGAACAGCCAGCAGTTTTCCTGCCGATTGTTTGCAATAAGCCTTGTAAGAGTTATTGCGCAAATTATGCTTATCTGATAATAGGATAATCCTTGTTACTTAGTGGTGTGCGGTTTTGTCTGGAAATTTGATGTTTTGCGAAAATTGATTGATAATTTAAAAAGAAAGGGAGGTAAAAAAGATGAAGAAGTTAGGTGTGTTGGTGTTGTGTATGTTGGTGTTGTGTTCTTCGGTAAACGGTTTTGCGGATCCGGAGCCCTTCAAAACAAATACGTTTGAAATTGGGCCGGAATTTTCCTATGTAGTTTACAACGAACCGGATGTTATGCAAGAAAAAGGATGGATGTACGGTGTGTCTGGATCTTACGCGTATCACAATAAATTTATGCTTGGACTTGACGGTAAAATCAGTTGGGGACATGTTGATTATTCGTCGGATGATAGCGGGGAGGTGTCGGATATTCCGAATACCATGATGGAATGCAGAGGTGTCTTGGGGTACGATTTTCTTGCTTTAGAAAACGCGAATTTACTTTTCTATATTACTCCGTACCTGGGGCTGGGTTATCGATATTTAAAAGATAATGCGGACGGCAAAAAAACTGATAAAGGTCGGTTAACATATGAGAGGGAGTCCAATTATTTGTATACTCCAATGGGGTTAGAAATCGTTACAAAGATGGATAATGGATGGACTATTGGCGGAACAGCTGAATATGATCTTTTCTGGCAGGGATGGCAGAAAAGCCATCTTGGGACAGCGGTAGCCGAATTTGATACTGTGAATAATGTTCAACATAGAGGGTTTGGTGTTAGGGGTTCTGTAATGTTTGCGAAAGAATGGGAACATATAGGGTTAGTTTTGGAACCCTATATTCGATATTGGAATATTGATAAGTCAGAAGAATCTGATATCAGGTATTCGGGGGTAATAGTCGGTTATGGGTATGAACCCAAAAATACATCAGCAGAGTATGGTATCAAAGTTTCGTTAACGTTTTGATGTATGCTGGGTAATAAGCGGCGGCAGATCTTGAAGTTGGTATATTTCGGGCCCTGCTCCTTAACGTGTGCTGGAATGACGTCTCAAGTGAATAGAACAAGGGTAAATGCATGCGTTAACAAGGTAGCAGGGCTTCGATGTAGAAGAGATTTATTTATGTGATTTTGTATCTTCTGCAAAATGGGACGAATTTTGATGATCATTTAGCGAATTAAAATTAAAAAAAATCCCTCTTAATCTCCCTTTTCAAAGGGAGAAACTGATATTTGTTCCAATCTGCTAAAGAGACACGAATTTTGTAACACATTATGTCACAACATCATGTTGATTCGGACATTCTTACTTTGGTAAAAACCGGACATTCTTACTTTGGCTTGACACACACAGAAATCAATTCTTTACAGGCATGATAAAATAAAATATAATGAACTCGATAGTTGTTTAAGGAGTTTCTTATCTCTTAACTGATTTATATTCGCGCCTGTAGCTCAGCTGGATAGAGCGACTGCCTCCTAAGCCGTAGGCCCCGCGTTCGAATCGCGGCAGGCGCACCATTTTTTCCTTTCGAATTTCAATTTGGGTTTTTATTTACTGAAAATCAATCTACATAGGATCGACTGTGAATGCTTTTTGAAGATTGAATTACAAGATATAATCAAAAGACTGTTTGTAAAATGTGTGTTAAATGGGTACAATAGAAAAGACGTAAAAAATATTTTACAACCATATTTCGTGAAAGGAGAATTATGGCCGCGAATGTTATGCTGGCATTTATTCCGATTTTTGTTGCGGTTGATGCCCTTGGAGTTATGCCCATTTTTATCTCACTTACCGATGGTATAGGAAAAGCCGAAAAAACAAAGATTATTTTACAGTCAGTCATTACAGCAATGTGTTTAAGTGTCGCGTTTGTGTTTTTAGGTAAAGCTGTATTTAAATTGTTGCATATTACCGTTGGCGATTTTATGGTGGCCGGTGGAGCGCTTTTATTTTTCATAGCGATGATTGATATTGTTAACCCAATAAAAAAGCGGCGTATTCCGGTAGAAGAATTAGGAGCAGTTCCGTTAGGAACGCCGCTTATTGCCGGGCCCGCGGTTTTAACTTCGTCGCTTATGGTTCTTGGGACATATGGGATGGTTCCTACCTTGATCGCGCTTTTTACCAATATTGTGCTTGCGGGGTTTATTTTTCATTTTTCAGACAAAATGATTAAAGTTATAGGTAATGCCGGTGCCAGGGCTTTGTCAAAAGTTGCCAGTTTGTTGCTTGCGGCAATTGCTGTTATGATGATTCGTAAAGGTGTGTTTTTCATTATGACTACATGCAGATAGTGGCTTTTGGCATAACTCATACTGTAATAAATTCCTCCGGAGCGAAAAATATCCTGATTCAAATTTATGTATGCGCTCTTGCTCTCTCCAAGTGAGTTG